>NZ_NJGF01000061.1:0-14742 GCF_002209985.1 Bacillus sp. K2I17 | reverse complement strand
GAAGTGTAACATCCATGTTTGTTCATGGTCTTTTTACACTGTCTACCTTAAGGGGATAATATCAGTGTTAAGTGTCTTTTTATATTTATTAAGACTATTAAAAAAAATGTAGTGATTAGATATAATCAATTGGAGACTTCTTGGTTAATAATAGTATAACATCGAAATAGAACAATTTAAATGTTTTTTTGTATATATAAATTTTAAAATATCTATATGTATGTGACTTTATTTTATATCCATAGGAATAGCCAATTTATATGTGAAGTGAAAAGGTCGACTCTTATAATTATGAGCCGGCCTCTTTGTTTTATGGATATCAAATTAGTGAGCAACATTTCAAAGGGTATCTTGTGATATGACTAAGTAGAGTTTCTTAAACAAGGAGATCATGAGATGAAAAAATTGAAGGGGAAAGTTGCATTAGTAACAGGGGCTAGTAGGGGAATAGGACGAAGCATTGCCTTACATTTGGCACAGGCTGGTGCGTTCGTCGTAGTTCATTATAGTAAAAGAAAAGAAGAAGCAGATAGTGTAGTGGATAAAATTAAACAAGATGGTGGTGCAGCATTTGCAATCAGTGCAGATTTAAGTACTTTTAACGGTATTAATAACTTGTATTCAATGATGGATCAATCTCTTCAAAAACATATAGGTAATACTGCATTTGATATTCTTGTAAACAATGCTGGAATTGGACAGATTTTAACGTTAGAGGAAGCTACAGAGGAGTCT
This sequence comes from Bacillus sp. K2I17, assembly GCF_002209985.1. NCBI lineage: Bacteria > Bacillati > Bacillota > Bacilli > Caryophanales > Bacillaceae > Bacillus > Bacillus sp. K2I17. The sequence goes on along the minus strand of NZ_NJGF01000061.1, from coordinate 14,007 downwards.
TTTTATGAGGTTATGAATATTAATGTGAAGGCTCCGTTTTTCATTATTTAAAAGGCTTTACCACGTTTAAAAGATGGAGGACGGATTATCAATATTTCATCATTTGTTACACGAGTAGCCTCACCAAGTGTTTTTGCCTACAGTATATCTAAGGGGGCAATTAATACACTCACTCATACTTTAGCGCAACATCTTGGTGCTCGTGGTATTACAGTAAATGCAATTCTCCCGGGTATAATTAATACAGAAATGAACTCTGAGACATTGGGGAATAGAGATGGACAAAAATATGCTGCAGGTTTATCGACTTTTAATAGGTGGGGAGAACCTAATGATATAGCTGATATTGTAGGTTTTCTTTCTTCATCAGACAGTCGTTGGATAACTGGTGAGTTAATCGATGCAAGTGGGGGATCTTGCTTATAATGCTAGAGGAAATGCCGACTTAATATGAGTTGGATTAGCAACTTTATTTTTTATTTGCTAAATAACCGAACTACGCACCATTTATTAGCTCTTACAAAAGCCACCTTGAAACGAGTCCAAGTGTTGAAAGTCCATAAAGGTAGAGAGCCAATTATGCTGTAGTAGGATTAATGATAAGTGCAAATAGTAAAAATGCAATGAATATGCACAATTTCATATATAAATAGGTACTTTTTGTTAACTCTTTCACAGGGAAGAAAGTATTTGAAATTAGTATGATAGAATCAATTTGTATTAAATATAAAGGGGATGATTGTATGCTAAAAAGGATGATCCCAGGGGTTTCGTCATTAGTAGTGGGAGCAACAGTGGGTATAGCGACAGATGTATCTGCAGCACCTGCACCACTATTAACATCATTAAATGTAGTAAAAGTTGAATCTCAATTAGGCGGAGTTGAATTTATAGGTCCAAACAATTTAAGTACAGTTAAAGATCATGGAGGAAGCTATTTATACATTTATACAAATGAAATGGGATATGGTAGAAATCCGATTGCTCAAATGAGTGGTCAAAAACTAAAAAAAGTAGATTCTAAGATGATTGATATTAATGGTGATAGAACAGTTGATGGATGGGGGTATAAATGGGATGCTTCGGGACAGCAAAATGGACAATTCAAATATCAAAACACATCTACAAATGCACCTTGGAATACATTATCTACGTCATTAAATATTAAATAAGCTAACAGAAGAATCTTAAGTTAATTTTTTGGTCAGTTGCAATATTTAATGTTTAGGTAACTAAAGGAGTATACGTTTTTTGGTGGGCTCTTTTATTCTAATGATAAGATACGTGCAAAGTAATAAGCTATTTTATCCAATTGTCACGCTATAAGTTTACATAATGTTATTTCTGTAAACAAATTTATGATTAATAGTGCGAGTAATTAAGAGGGTTAATATATTGAAAAATCAAAAAAATATGAGTTTTTCAGCATAATTATCTAAAACTATATATTTATGAATTTTTATAATATTTTTAGTCGACATTTAGTCACAAATTATACGATTTTATTTCAAAATACTATAATTTGATTAGTAATAGTAGTGAAAAAAACATTAAACATAACTAGATAGCATAGCTAATGTTATTTTTTTACATAATTTGTTTAATAGTATGTATATCGTTATTATTCAATGTAACTAATATAATTTAAAAGGAGCTTGGAAGTTATGTTTAAAGCAAAAACAAATGGAAGACTAAAAAAGATTGTTATGTTTACTGCTGCTTGCACCATGATGTCAATGTATGGAGCACCAATTTCTAGTACAAAGGCAGCAATCCGATCTCATGCTCCATCAGTTTATGTAACACCACAAAATACTGCTGCTTCAGATATTATTAGCATAGACTGGTCACCAGTCCAAACAGCACCTTATACGTATTGGGCTGTGCATAACTGGAATCAGGGGGGAGAGGGTGGTGGTTATGCTGGCTTCCAACAACAAAGTGGTTTTGATCAAACCGGTAAACGTACCCTTCACTTTGCGCTTTGGGATCCAATAGCATCAAACCAAGCAATAAAAGCTGAATATTTATCGCCAACTTCAGAAGCCAGTAGATTTGGTGGGGAAGGAACAGGTCTGAAGGTACAAACAACTTATAATTGGAAAGATAGTGAATGGTATCGAATGACTCTACGTTCATGGCAAGAAGATGGCCATACAAAATTTGGCCAGTGGATAAAAGATAATAAATTAAATCAATGGAAGTTAGTTGCTATTATGGATCATCCAGTTGCGAATGTTGCATTTAACTATGGTCTATCGATGTTTCAAGAGGACTGGGCTGGTAATGGACAAGATGTAAGAGAAGCACGCCTTAAAAATGGATACAGCAGAAAAGTTTCAGATAAACAATGGAATTCTTGGAATAATCAGCGTATCTCTGGGCAACATGATACGTCCTATCAATACGATGGAGGAGCAACTTCAGAATATCTATGGGTTAAGGCAGGAGGAAATACTCAATCAACTATTGGCACTGGAAAAACTTTCAATATAAATCAGCCTAGTCAACCAGAAATGGAAATTTTAGATTTTGATATTCAAAATATTCGCTTTGAAGATGAGAAATTAAATGTTTCTTGGAATTTGAAAGAACAAAGTACACCACAGTTTAAAGGGAAAATTGAAATCTATGACAATGAAAAGTTAATGGGACAACCTTTGAAAGTAATCGATAATATTAAGTCCTACCAAACTGAGGTAAGTCAAACTATGCAATTGCCTCAAACGGCTTTTGCTAAAATTACATTAACAGACATATTTGATCGAACTGTAGAGAAAAAAGTAGGAATTACAAATGGAAATTCTGATATTTTAGTAGGGACCCAATTTGCATGGTCCCTAAAGGGATATAGTGATCGAGAAATTGCAAAAGTAGATTATAATAAAGCGGCAGAAGAGTTGAAAATCAAATTAGAAGCTGGTGTACCGCATTCTTACTTCAATAGCACATATGCAAGTATTAAGGTCCAAAACTCATCTGGTAGCGTATTATACAATAAGGAAATCGTGGGGAATAGACAACAAAATACCGAAAGCCAAACTGTGTCTGTAAAAGTGGGGGATTACATTGAATTAACTCATATAGAAGGAGACGCAGTAAAGGAAAAGACACGCGCAACATTAACGAATCTTGAAAATAACAAAAATGAGACTATTGGAAAGACAGCAAGGTATCTGGTTAGTAAAGAGGGGTTAAAGAAAGTTGAAAAAATGCCAGAGACAACAATTCTAGATGGAAAACAATTTGCATGGTCATTAAAAGGATATAGTGATCGAGAAATTGCAAAAGTAGATTATAATAAAACAGCAGAAGAGCTGAAAATCAAATTAGAAGCTGGTGTACCGCATTCTTACTTTAATAGTACATATGTAAGTATTAAGGTCCAAGGCTCATCCGGTAGCGTTATGTACAATAAGGAAATCATGGGAAATAGACAACAAAATGCTGAAACCCAAACAGTACCTATAAAAGTGGGAGATTATATAGAATTTACTCATATAGAAGGGGAAGCAGTAAAGGAAAAAACTCGAGCGACTTTAATTAACCTTGAGAATGGAAAACAGGAATATATAGGTAAGAAAAGAACATATCAGGTCACATCCACAGGATTAATAAGAAAATAGATGTATAAAAAAGTTGGGGGAATCCCCAACTTTTTCTATAGAAATGGAAGAATAACAGTTTCTGTAACATCAAATGACCAATACTTCTCAAAATACATAAAAAGCATCACAATACTGTGATGGAAAAATAGAAAATAATAACCGGAATTGTCAAAAAATATGTGTGAGTTTTTGAAACGAACAAATAGAATAGCAAATATTAAGGTAAGATTAGTTTTATCATTTTTATCTTCTTTTGAATTTCGGCTTGTGTAATAATTAAATCGAAAGGTCGTGCAAGAATGAAGATAGCTGTAATACAAGCAAGTACCCAAACTAGCAAAAATGAATTGATATTTGAAGAAACAAAAAGGGCTGTGGCTAAGCATGGATATGAAGTGTTGAATTTCGGCGTTACTATTGAGGAATCGGAGTTAAGCTATATCCAAGTGTCCTTAGCTGTTGGTCTACTTCTAAACTCAGGTGCAGTTGATTTTGTCGTTACTGGATGTAGTAGCGGTGTTGGTATGCCGATTGCCTGTAATACACTTCCGAATGTCATTAGTGGTTATCTGCCAACTCCAACAGATGCGTTTCTGTTTGGTAGGATAAATAACGGAAACTGTGCATCACTGCCACTTGGATTGAATTTCGGTTGGGCGGGCGAACTAAATCTTCGCTTCACGCTTGAGAAACTTTTTGAAGAACCGTTCAATACTGGGTATCCTCAAGAATCCGCCGAACGAAAGAAACGTGATGCAGAACTCTTTAAAACAATCAAGAGTGTTTCACATCATGGCATCGTTCAGATTCTGAGTCAGTTAGATGTAGCTGTTATTGATCCTGTTCTTCAAAAACAAGATTTAGTGGAATTCCTCTTGCGGAATGGCACCAACACAGATATATCAAAGTATCTTATCGAACAAACGACAGATTTAAATCACGGTAGATAAATACTGTGTTTTTTAATAAGTTTGGCAATTTTAATGTTAACTATAAGTTGATTCAATACCATTGACCAATTGGGGAATATGACTGCCATTCCATTTGTTTTGGGGTTCTTTTACAGTCCTTCTCCAACGAAAAAGCCCATCGCCTTTAGGCATGGGATGAAAGTGAGGTTGGATACGGAGTGCTACTAAATAACCGCAAGGTTTGTGGCACTTTAGGTATCCAAAGTGTGGATATCCATTACGACGATTTTCCTGTTCTTTTCACTTTTTGAGTTTAAATCTAAACCAAGAAGGTGATTCATTTCGCCTTGAACCATTGCCTCAAACATAGGTCCAACAACGTCTTTCAAAGCCTCTTGCATATCTTCAACAGTTTCCGATTGATAAGCTTTAAAAATTGATTGAGCTAAATTTACGGATTTTGGATCTCTTTTCTATCTAACAATAAGTGTAACCACTCCCTCATAGTAATTTTAAAAAAAGAAAAACCGTGAAGCAGCCCTCTATCTAGGATAGTAGGTTATTTACACGGTTTATATTACACTCTCCAATAATCGATTATTATTTATTCGTAGCTTTTAAAGTATCTAAGACTATTTTGGTTGCTTCTGCAATAAGTTTATCATCGTATTCAGCATCCTCTTTATCATGATTAGAAAGTATTGCAAGAACAATTGGCTTTTTATTTGGTGGCCAAATAATTGCAATATCATTCCTTGTCCCATAAGATCCTGCACCTGTTTTATCAGCTACTTCCCATCCTTTTGGTACGCCTGCACGAATTAATTTATCCCCAGTTGTGTTTCTCTTCATCCAATCTACTAATAGTTCACGTTTCTCAGATGGTAGTACAGTTCCTAATGTAAAAGATTGAAGCGTCTTAGCGATTGCTTCTGGTGTACTCGTATCATGAGTTTCTCCTGGATTTACTTCATTTAATTCAGGTTCAAATCTCTCGGAATTAGTAACAGTATCACCAATTTCCCTCAATATTTTTTCAAATGCGGATGGACCACCTAACTTTTTAAGAATTAAATTATGTGCCGTACTGTCACTATATCGAACAGAAGCATCTGCAAGTTCTTTTAACGTCATTCCTGTATCCAAATGCTTTTCAGTAATTGGATTATAATTAGAAAGGTCTTCTCGCTTATACGTAATCCTTTCATCAAGAGCTTCTATTGAGTTCTGACGTAAAAGAGCTCCCGCTGCTAATGATTTAGATGTAGAGGCAAATGCAAAACGATCATTTGCATGGTAAGAAACGGTTTGATTCGTACCTGTGTCCAGTGCATAAATACCAAGCTTAGCGTTATATTCTTTTTCAAGTTTAGCAAAAGAATCATTACCAGTATTTTCTTGTTTAATTTGATTTGTTTGTTTCGTTTGTTTAGGTGATTCAGATGGAGTATTACTATTAGAACAGCCTATTAATGTAACGCATGAAAGTAATACGACAGGTGCAATCTTTTTGTAATGTGAAATGGTAAAGAACTTGTTTAAAACGAACATAAATTTTCAACCTCTTTCAAGAATATATGGTTTTTGTTTTGGTATTTTAAATACCGATGTTATTTAAAGTGTGTATAGGATAACAATACTTTTGAAGTTGAATTTTAACAGGTTAAGCAGAATTAAAACATTTAGACGAATGAACAGACGTTGTTTGGATTGTTTCTTTTTTTAATTACACTTGTAATCGTTCACCTGTGAAAGTATTAAACTTGTAACATTTAAATGCAGTATTTCAATACACACTTTTTTACATCACTTTACTTTTGGTAATAATATGTCCTTTCATATTTTTGGAATACACGTAATAGACACTCTAAGCAATAAATTTGTTCCATTTTAAGAATAGGAAGAACTTGTTGAACGGTAAAGAAAATACGATGAATTGCAAATAAAATCTATACGGAAATCTAGTAGCATATAGTACAGTGCATATGAAAAATTCCTCAATGCTATCTCTCAAAAAAATTATGTTTCTTGACCTCATAGACTGTATTTTCAGAAACATTTCAAGCGTGTAAGAAAAATGAAAGATATTTCAATATGAGAAAAACAACCATACTACTACAATGAAAAACAGAAACAAGTTTAAAAATCCTGAAGTACGATAGCAAGTTATTTTAGCGCTTAATACATTCGACCAAGTATGACAGCCTTAAATAATAAAAGCTGAAACAAATTATTAATGAGTAGTACATTAATCGTATTTTAAATAAATCAAAATGTAGGAAGGTAATAGTTATCAAATCTCATTCTTAGTAAATAAAAATGGAGGGAATTTCTCATATGAAAATAGTAGAAGTAAAAGAACTTAGTAAAGAATACACAGGAAATGTTTCACACACGGCACTTTCAAATATTAATTTAACAATAACAGAGGGAGAATTTGTTGGGGTCATGGGTCCTTCGGGTAGTGGAAAAACAACGTTATTGAATATGATATCTACTATTGACTCGCCAACATCAGGTAATGTATTTATTAATAGTAAAAATCCATATCAGCTTTCGGTCAATGATTTGGCCTTATTTCGCAGACAGGAATTAGGGTTCGTCTTTCAATCCTTTAACCTGCTGCATACATTAACAGTAAAAGAGAATATGGTTCTTCCGCTTGTATTAGATGGCATGAATGTGAAAAGAATAAATAAACGAGTAGAATCTATTTCAGAAAAATTAGGTATTAATGAAATTTTAAATAAACGAACATATGAAATATCAGGAGGACAAGCGCAGCGAACAGCGATAGCCCGTGCACTCATTCACTCTCCTACATTGGTTCTTGCCGATGAACCGACAGGGAACTTAGACTCTAAATCCTCTCAAGATGTAATGGAGATATTAACACTATTAAATAAAGAAGAAAAGGCAACAATGATGTTAGTAACGCACGATCCAGTTGCTGCTAGTTACTGTGATCGTATTATATTTATTAAAGATGGACAGTTATACAATGAAGTTTGCTGCAACGGTGATCGCCCACTATTTTATAAAAATATTGTGGACAGTCTTTCTAGGTTAGGAGGTAATAAAAATGACATTTCGACAGCTCGCATTTAATAATATTATACGGAATAAACGAATATATCTTGGGCATTTTTTTAGTAGCACATTTGCGGTAATGATTTTCTTCACTTATGGTTTACTTGACTTTCATCCAAACCTACAAGGCGAATTGACTCATGTAAGCACCATAATGAGTACGTTTGGGAAAATAGGATTTCAACTATCGTATTACTTAATCTTTGTCTTTTCATTCTTATTTATTTTCTATTCAGTTAGTGCCTTTTTAAAAAATAGAAAAAAAGAGTTTGGATTATTAATGTTACATGGAATGTCTCATCGGCAGCTTCATCAATTAATTTTTTTCGAAAACATGTTGATTGGAATCCCTTCTATACTGGTAGGAATTGGGCTTGGGATGGTTTTTTCTAAATTGTTTTTACTAGTTACTGGGTCCTTATTGGGAGTAGGGCATAGGTTAGCATTTTACTTTCCATTAAAGGCTATGGGAATAACAGCTATCTCCTTTTTTGTTCTATTTCTACTTATTTCATTATTTACATCGAAAATGATGAAAATAAATGAGCTTGTAGAACTCATAAAATCAGAGGAAAAACCAAAAGCTGAGCCGAAAGTTTCCGTCTGGATATCCATGTTGGTACTTATTTTATTTGGGGCAGGTTACTCCTGTGTTCACCACAGTATCGTCGCAGTGAATTACATGGATTTAGATCGATTATTACTACTTGTAGGGGTAGGTGTCTTATTAATTGTTTTTGGAACCTACTTTTTCTTTAATCAATTGTGTGTATATGTGTTATATACTTTAAAAAATAGAGAAACTACATTCTTTAAAAGAACCAATCTTCTTGTTATTTCAGAATTGATGTATCGAATGAAAGATAATGCGAGAACATTCTTTATCGTTACAATTATATCTGCTGTTTCTTTTACAGCAATTGGAGTTTGTACAGCTATTGGAAATCCAGAACTAGCAAAACATGAGACCCCATATGCATTTACGTATCGATCGGATAAAGGGAATATACAAGAAAAAGCCCATATTGAAGAGATAAAGAAGCAATTAAAAGAATATGGATTTTCTTATAAACTTGTTGCAACAGAATTTAAAAGGACACTAAACGGATTGGCGTTAATTAATGTATCTACGTATAATGAATATGCAAAACAATTAGGGTATGAAATAGAGAAATTAACAAATGAAAATGATAGCATTGCTATACGACAAAATAAGAACGAGAAAAGCGCGGAGGATATAAAAACTTTTGAAATAATACATGGTGAAATAGAGGTCCCACTCTCTGTGCAAAAAACAATTTATATCCCAGAATTATCGTTAATCGAAAAGCCTGTTATTGTCTCTGATGATGTTTATAATAAGGTCAAAAATGCTCAACAAGAAAACGTACTCCGAGATTACACCATATACGGTTTTATAGTTAAAAATTGGTCTGAAACGAATGAAGTTTCTACTAAACTTATGAAGATTATTGGTAAGAATCAAGAGGATTATTATATGTTTTCATCTTTGTATTTAAGATGGCTTGAATTGAAACAACAAAACGGATTACTTTCTATCTCAAGTGTAATGGTGGGGATTGTATTTTTCGTATTTATGCTAAGCTTTTTATATTTCCGTCTATTTACTGATTTAGAACGTGATCAAGAGCAATATCAAATGATTTCAAAATTAGGATTAAGTCAAAGTGAGTTAAAGCAAATCGTGACAAGACAAATGATGCTACTATTTTTCTTACCGATTATAGTGGCTATGGTTCATAGTAGTTTTGCATTTCTAACGTTTCATCAATTAGGACAAACAGTAAGTAAGGAAATGTCCGTTATTCAAAGTTCAATTGTTGTATTAATAAGCTTTATTTGTATACAAATTATTTACTTCTTTATTATTAGAAATCACTATTTAAAACGCATATATACAGAAATGTATTCATAGAAAAAGAATGCATCTAGAAGAGAATTTTTTTACCACAATAACTTTAAAGTAAATATTGTAATTGTCTATAAGAAAGTAATAAAAACACTCGAATTGAGTGTTTTTATTACTTTCATTTATCATTTATCTGGTACATAACAAGTGTTGTTATCCATATAGCATTTCTCTATCTTTGTTTTAGTATTACCTTTTTTATCCCTGTAAAAAACCTTAACTGTTCCCTTTGCACCATTATAATCAAATTCATATGCATTAGGGTATTTGTCTCTAACCCATATCAATCCTGAACCCGCACTTGCAGGCATTGCTGAAATAAGTAAAGCAGATGTTAAACTTAGCGCCCCAACGACCTTTTTAATTTGTGACTTTGACATAAAAAATCCCCCTCTATTTTTTTATTAACCTATTAGAATAATATATATTTAATGGGTTAATGGAATGGTAACATATTCCACTTATGTTTTGTATTCGTTAAACTTGATAAATAAATATCTAAAAATTCTAAATATGTAATTTGATATTTTGTTACGTATAAAAATTAGATAATTAATATTATAAAACTATAAAATTAAATTATACATAATAATATTATAGTAAACTAGATTGTTTGAATATGATAGTATTACTGTTGATTTTCTATTTAAATGGATGGAAATAGAATGAAATAGAAGTAGAAATGTATACCGTGTGAGGGGATAATACATGGGGTTTTTGTTTGAACTTTTAAAAGAGAGTGAAAGAGCAATTAAGCGTGAGTATTCAACATATGTGCTAAGAAAGCAAGTGTATAAAAGGATAGCAGAAAATCCATTTTTCGCTGTGGTAAGATCGAGCATAGGTCTAAAAAGTAAAAGTATAGTAAAGATCCTCTTGATAATAGCATCTTGTCTTTTTTAATTTATATTGAATATACATTAATCATACTATATTCTTGATTAATTCTTTAAATTTAACTGTGAGAATTTATAATTCTGTTATAAAAAAATAGGCAATCCTCTTTATAATGGATTGCCCAATCAAATGAATTAAAACAAATAACAGACAGGCCGATTATACTATAAATCTTAATATAAGTATATAAAGATTATAAATATTTTATTACCAACTATTATAAGCTAGTTATTCTATTATTAAATATACATTAACACGATTTTCAGTACTGGTAAATATAATTAAGTAAAAATTAATTAATAAATTCACCTTATACATAAGTTAATTACAATATTGCAAAATTATAATTGTGTAAATATTATACAATTTTGTAAAAGACATTCATTGACACTTGTGTATATAAGTAACTATAATCGTTACATCAAATTGAATGCATGTTAATATAAATTCATCATGATTATAAGCATATAAATATAAAAATATAAAATCTCAATTTGATTAATACGATAGAATGGTAGAGGTGTATATTTTTATGAAGCACAAATTCATCGCAACAAGTATCCTCGCAGGAGCAATATTATCTTATTCTTCTAATATTTTAGCAGATACTCAAAAATTTCCTGATGTTCCAAAATGGGCAGAGCAATCTGTTAATTATTTAGTAGATAAACAAGTATTAAGTGGTTACCCAGGCGGAACTTTTGGTTCAAATGATTCATTAGACAGAGCTTCCGCCGCAACAATTATGACAAAAGTTTTAGGTATACAAATTGACTTCGATGCAAAACCATCCTTTACAGATTCACAAAACCATTGGGGAGCGCCGTATATTGCCGCAGCTGAAAAAGCTGGCATTATTAAAGGCGAAGGTAATGGAATCTTCAATCCATCTGGAAAAGTAACGCGCGCTGCTATGGCGGCAATGCTAGTAAACGCGTATAAACTTCAAAGTACAGCAAATGATAATGGCCAAAGTAAATTTGAGGATTTAACAGGCCATTGGGGTGAAAGGTTCGCCAATATTTTAATTGATTTAAAAATTTCCGTTGGTACTGATAACGGTTGGCAACCAAATAGATTCATAACACGCGCTGAAGCTGCTCAACTTACTGCAAAAACCGATATGATGCAACTAACTCCAAAGAATGTTTTAAAGGAAAAAGAGATTATTACTGCTACATCATATGAAGATTTAAATTTAACAGTAGCTTCCAAAATGACAGCTCAAGAGATTGATAGTTTTATTGCAAAATATCATTCAGATAGTCCCTTAGTTGGACATGGGCAAGATTTTATCAATGCGCAAAATCAATATGGTGTGAATGCTCATTATTTAGCGGCGCATGCGATTTTAGAATCTGGATACGGAAAATCAGAAATTGCATACCAAAAGCATAACCTATTCGGATTACGTGCATATGATGGAGATCCGTTTAAATATGCAAAATACTTACCAACCTACGGCGACAGTATTGCTTATAACGCTAATTATGTACGAGAAAGATATTTAGAAGAAAGTGGTATGCATTATAACGGACCAATTTTAGCTGGTATGAACGTGAAATATGCATCAGATAAAGGTTGGGCTAAAAAAATTGCGGGTATTATGGAACGTATGAAACCGTTCCGTGCGGAAGACTATACATATGCAAAAAAGTTACCAAAGAGCCTTGAAACATTAGATGTTGAAGCATTATCTAATGAAATACCGTATAAAATGTATGCAGATGGTTCGAGAGCAAATATTGTATCGTCAGCAGCTTATTACTATGTACCTTATCCATTTGATTTGAAAATTAAAAGTAGATTAGATGTTGATGTAACGCAAAATAATGTTGGTACATTAAATCCTGGAACAAACATCTTTATTTATCGTGAAGATCCAAATGGATGGGTCGAATTCTCTTTTGACGCTAATGGGGAAAAATACTGGACATTAAAAAGTAAATTAAGTATGTAATCAAATAGCTCTACTTTACTATTCTTAATTGTTTAACTTTTAATCTCATATAATTATGAGACAAGTTTTTTATTTTCTTAAAATATAGTTATGTATACAAAAAGTTAGAGAATGATTTTCTCTAACTTTTATGTGATAGCAATTGAAATTAAAAAGATGGTGGGGTTACTCCAAATATAACAGTGACTTTGTTTAAAGAAGTGTTTTCCCATTTATGCTTTGCATATGGTGGAATTTTAACACTATCACCTGTATTGAGAAGTAAAATCTCCTCATTTAGGTATAGTTTTACTTGTCCTTCCATAATAAATGCTATTTCCTCACCTTTATGTGCCACAGGCTCCATAGATGAAGAAGTTTGAGGTAAAAGATTCATTAAAGCTAATTCCAGTGATCCATCTAAATTAGGAGATAATAACTCATACGAAACATTGCCGCTTTCAGGGAAAGTTATTTTTTTTCTTTGATTAGCTCTTACAACTAATTCTTCTGTATTGGCATCTTCTAAGAAAAAATTAAATAAAGGAATATTTAATGCTACAGAAATTAATTTTAGTGTTTGTAATGATGGATTCGTGATTCCTTTCTCAATCTGACTTAACATGGAAGGTGTTATATCAGCTAATTCAGCTAACCGTTTACTAGTTAATCCGGCACTTTTTCTAAATGCCATAATTTTTTGACCAACATTAATATTGTTCATATGTGTAATCCCCTTTAAATAAGTAAATAAAATTAAATTATAATTAATTTTATTTACTTATACTAAACATGTTGTTAATATATACTTAATTATAATAAAGTATGATTAAATTTCCAAGCGCCTGCATAGTTGTGAGAATAGTAAATAAGAGGAGAAATGATTGGTATTTATTCTTCTTGTATGTTTTTAGGTATGATGACCGGATTATATGAGGGAATTTTCGTGCAATATATTGGGATTGATAATAAAAAAATAGCAAATGGACTGGCGGTAGGAAGAGCATCTGGGTTTGTAGATAGAACATTAGCATTTTTTTAAGCGGTGCATATACAATTAGTAATAAATATTTATATATATTATTAAAATAATTAATAGATAAGGATGATATCAGATTAGAATCAGCAGGAACAAGTGGCTAATTAAATTGTATAAAGGGGAAAAAACTATATACAAAAAAATGCTTTAAAACAAAATTTGAATCAAGTTACACATATTGTATGGGGAATAGAAGGAAGTATGGTTTCAAAAGAAGTAATGGAAGAGTACTATCAAACAGATTCTTAATCAATTAAAAAAGAGTTTGGTTAAAGAACTCTGTTATTTAATAAAATGATAAAACTAAACAACATAGAGTGGAATAATAGGATAGAAAGAAGAATTATAGTATGAAAATTAAGCTTAAGAAAAAAAGAATTATAAGCGTTTTGCTGGCTATTACATTAGTAGCAATAGGTTATTACATGTTTCAATCTATAACGAATCCTAAGCTAGTAAATGCAGAAGAAGAAAACAGTGTTCAACATGTGAGCAGTCTACCTAAAAATGAATTTAGAAAATCAATGCCTAGTCGTTTTGATGGTAAAGAAAGAAAAGTTGTATATTTAACTTTTGATGATGGACCAGGAAAA
>NZ_NJGF01000060.1:0-14824 GCF_002209985.1 Bacillus sp. K2I17 | reverse complement strand
TTAAGCTCTCTAGCGCCGATGGTAGTTGGGACCTTGTCCCTGTGAGAGTAGGACGTCGCCAAGCAATTAAAAACACAAGTCTTTTGACTTGTGTTTTTTTATTTCCCATGAAATAGGCTCGGTTCTGTTAGTAAAAAAGACGAAATATAGTAAGGGATTTTTTGAGCAGAAATAGTAAGAAATTGATAAATAAATGGATAATCTTCAGAGCCATAGCTCCCAAGTAAATCATACCACCAATCTGTTTCGTATCTAGAAATCATACTTAAATTGTAGAGCAATAAATAATGAACAAGAAGTTCAGGTAATACTGGTTTAGGATTTCTCGGGTCAATTGGAATTGGTAAGTAATAAGTATCAGCAAGATATTCGTAGTATAAAGGCGTACTATATATAGGGTTCCACGACTGGATAGGAGCTGTAAAAAGCAGATTCGATCCGCTCGTTTTCCCAGGAACATGTTGTATGGATAAATGCTTACAAGTTGATTCAATGTAACGTGAAAATCTTTCTGTAGTCATATGGAGTCGATCTAGTATGTTGACCGAAAAGGAAAGTTCATTTGTATTTGTTGAATCGATTTTATATAAAGTGGCCCCTCTTTGACTATAGCGAAATAAATTTTGTAATTCAGGAATATTTCCCATTAGATCTAGCATGTTAAACTTCTCTGCTTCTAAGTGTTTCATGTGAAACAGCTGTTCTGCAATATGAGTAAATAATCCATTTTTTTGCACCTTCACCTCATCTTCTAAAAATTGATACCCCTGTTTTTTTCGTTTACGAGTCGTAACACCATGAGCTAAAACAGTAGTGGATTCTGGATAGTTAGGATCAATAGTTAGTAAGCAGGCTTTAAAAAGTTGGCTCATTCCATAAAACAATAACATTGGCTGAATCGAAAAGGGGGCTACCTTATATAATTCATAATAGTTTTTCCCGTGTTCTAAGTAATAAATAAAGGGATAACAATTTTCGAAACTTTTTTTTTCAGCATCTTGTATGGAGGATTTTTCATAGCAACGGGCAAGATAACGTTGTACATTTTGAGATGAAAAGAAGAAACTTAATTGCTGCCAAGTACAATGTGTTTGATGCATATATTACGCTCCTTTTATTGTCTAAAAATTCTAACATATATATACGTCCTTGACAGTATTTTAACCAATTGATAAGCTACTAATAATAATTTCTGGTATCATGGGGGGAACAATTATGTGGGAATCTAAATTTGTTAAAGAAGGTTTGACTTTTGATGACGTATTACTTGTACCAGCAAAGTCAGATGTACTACCAAGAGAAGTAAGTGTTAAAACAGTTTTATCTGAAAGCTTACAGTTAAATATCCCGTTAATTAGTGCAGGAATGGATACAGTAACAGAAGCTGATATGGCTATTGCAATGGCTCGTCAAGGCGGTTTAGGAATTATTCATAAAAACATGTCTATTGAACAACAAGCGGAGCAAGTTGATAAAGTAAAACGTTCTGAAAGTGGCGTTATTTCAGATCCTTTCTTTTTAACTCCAGAACATCAAGTGTATGATGCAGAGCATCTTATGGGAAAATACCGTATCTCAGGTGTACCGGTTGTAAATAATTTAGACGAGCGAAAATTAGTTGGTATTATTACAAACCGTGATATGCGTTTTATCCAAGACTACTCAATCAAAATTTCCGACGTAATGACAAAAGAAAAGCTAATTACAGCTCCAGTTGGTACAACGCTGGAAGAAGCTGAAAAGATCCTACAAAAGTACAAAATTGAAAAACTCCCTCTCGTTGATAACAACGGTGTATTACAAGGGCTTATTACAATAAAAGATATTGAAAAAGTAATTGAATTCCCAAATTCTGCGAAGGATAAGCAAGGACGCTTATTAGTTGGAGCAGCGGTTGGTGTAACGGCTGATGCTATGCTTCGTATCGACGCATTAGTAAAAGCTAGCGTAGATGCAATCGTACTTGATACAGCTCATGGACATTCTCAAGGTGTTATTGATAAAGTGAAAGAAGTTCGTGCGAAATATCCATCACTAAATATTATCGCTGGAAATGTTGCTACTGCTGAAGCAACGAAAGCATTAATTGAAGCAGGTGCAAACGTAGTTAAAGTTGGTATTGGACCAGGCTCTATTTGTACGACACGCGTTGTAGCTGGCGTGGGTGTACCACAATTAACAGCAGTTTATGATTGTGCAACAGAAGCTCGTAAACACGGTATTCCAGTTATTGCTGATGGTGGTGTTAAGTACTCTGGTGACATGGTAAAAGCTTTAGCAGCAGGAGCACACGTTGTTATGCTAGGTAGTATGTTTGCTGGTGTTGCTGAAAGCCCTGGAGAAACTGAAATTTATCAAGGTCGTCAATTTAAAGTATATCGTGGTATGGGTTCTGTCGGAGCGATGGAAAAAGGAAGTAAAGACCGTTACTTCCAAGAAGGAAATAAAAAACTTGTTCCAGAAGGTATTGAAGGTCGAGTACCATATAAAGGACCTTTAGCTGATACAGTTCATCAATTAGTTGGTGGATTACGTGCCGGTATGGGATATTGCGGAGCTCAGAATTTAGAATTCTTACGTGAGAATGCACAATTCATTCGTATGTCAGGTGCTGGTTTACGTGAAAGCCACCCTCATCACGTACAAATTACAAAAGAGGCTCCAAACTACTCATTGTAATGTCTTATATACAAATAGACGGAGATTTGATATCTCTGTCTATTTTTTTTTGATTATGTTAGAATAACGGTTATGTGAGTACATAGATATTGGGGGTAGCAAAAGTGAAAGGTATGTTTTGCAAAAGATTCATTGCTTTAGTAACAATGCTTACACTAGCTTGTAGTATGTTGTTACCATATAGCAATGCATCAGCAGAAACAGGAGCTGCTTTAAACATTGAAGCAGGTGCAGCAATTTTAGTTGAAGCGAATTCTGGGAAAATTTTATATCAAAAGAATGCAGATGAATTATTATCAATTGCTAGTATGACAAAGATGATGAGTGAATATTTAGTTCATGAAGCAGTGGATAAAGGAAAACTTAAGTGGGATCAAAAAATTAAGGTTTCTGAATATGCGTATAAAGTTTCACAAGATGCTTCTTTATCAAATGTTGCATTAGAAAAAGGTGGCATTTATACAGTAAAAGAGTTATATGAAGCAATGGCAATCTTTTCTGCAAATGGTGCAACAATTGCATTAGCAGAAGCAATTGCAGGTAAAGAAGTAGACTTCGTAAAAATGATGAATGATAAATCGAAAGAACTAGGGTTGAAAAATTATAAATTTGTCAATTCTACAGGTTTAACGAATAAAGATTTAAAGGGAATGCATCCTGAAGGAACAACAGCGGATGAAGAAAATAAAATGTCTGCAAAGGATGTTGCAACTTTAGCACAACATTTAATTAAAGATTATCCAAAAGTGTTAGATACAGCAAAAATCCCGAAAAAAGAATTCCGTCCAGAAAAAGAGAAGTTTGCAATGTCGAACTGGAACTGGATGTTAAAGGGCTTAGTGAAAGAATATGATGGCGTAGATGGCCTGAAAACAGGCTCGACTCCAGAAGCAGGGGATTGCTTCACTGGTACGGTTGAAAGAAACGGAATGCGTTTTATTTCTGTAGTTATTAAAACAAGTTCTCATACAGCACGTTTTGATGAAACAAAGAAGCTATATGATTATGGATTTGCTAACTTTGAAATGAAGCAAATGTATAAAAAAGATTCTTCAGTAAAAGGACAAGAAACAGTACGAGTAGAAAATGCTAAAGATAAAGATGTAGCAGTTCAAACAAAACAAGCTGTTTCACTTCCGGTGCCAAAAGGAAGTAAAGATGTTTATAAAACAGAATTAAAAGAAGCAAATAAGGGACAAGAAGCACCTATTAAAAAGGGAGCTGCACTTGGCCAAATGGTAATCACACCAAAAGATGCGAATGATCCTGGATTTTTATCTGGTAAGTCATTACAAATAGATCTTGTAACAACGTCTGCAGTAGAGGAAGCGAATTGGTTTACTCGCTCTATGCGCGGAATTGGTTCTTTCTTTAGTGGTATATGGAATAGTGCTGTTGATACAGTAAAAGGTTGGTTTTAAAAGCTCCTCATTGTAGGGGCTTTTTCTTATTCCTATTTTTCATACCGACTTTATGAAAAAGTAGTAGACAAGCATCTGATAGTTAGTGGTAGAATGTAAGAGTATTCTTAATTTTCGCCTTTAACGGGGAAAAGCAATTCACCTAGGGGGGTTTTTGTAACATGACAAATGTAACAGGGACAGAACGTGTAAAACGTGGAATGGCAGAAATGCAAAAAGGCGGCGTTATTATGGACGTAATTAACGCTGAACAAGCAAAAATTGCAGAAGAGGCAGGCGCAGTTGCTGTTATGGCACTAGAGCGTGTACCAGCAGATATTCGTGCAGCAGGTGGCGTTTCTCGTATGGCAGACCCAACAATCGTTGAAGAAGTTATGGGCGCTGTTTCAATTCCGGTTATGGCAAAATGCCGTATCGGTCATCTTGTAGAAGCACGTGTATTAGAATCATTAGGGGTAGACTATATCGATGAGAGTGAAGTATTAACTCCTGCTGATGAAGTATACCATTTAAATAAACGTGATTACACAGTTCCGTTTGTATGTGGTTGCCGTGATATCGGAGAAGCTGCACGTCGTATTGCAGAAGGTGCATCTATGCTTCGTACAAAAGGTGAACCAGGAACAGGAAACATTGTAGAGGCAGTGCGTCATATGCGCCAAGTCAATGCAGAAATCCGTCAAGTTGCAAGTCTACGTGAAGATGAGTTAATGACATATGCAAAAAATACTGGTGCTCCTTATGAAGTATTACTTGAAATTAAACGCCTTGGTCGTTTGCCAGTTGTAAACTTCGCAGCAGGTGGTGTAGCAACACCAGCGGATGCAGCGTTAATGATGCAACTTGGTGCAGATGGTGTATTTGTTGGATCTGGTATCTTCAAATCAGAGAATCCAGAGAAATTTGCACGCGCAATCGTTGAAGCGACGACACATTATGAGGATTACGAACTAATTGCAAGCCTTTCTAAAGGATTAGGTAATGCGATGAAAGGTATCGAAATTTCAACGTTATTACCAGAACAACGTATGCAAGAGCGTGGATGGTAATTGAAGGAGAACTTTAAAATGGTGAAAATCGGTGTACTAGGTCTTCAAGGTGCAGTTCGTGAGCATATAAAATCAGTTGAAGCAAGTGGTGCAGAAGCTGTTGTTGTAAAGCGTATAGAGCAACTTGAAGAGATTGATGGTCTTATTTTACCAGGCGGTGAAAGTACAACAATGCGCCGTCTTATTGATAAGTATGCTTTCATGGAACCACTTCGTACATTCGCGAAGTCTGGTAAACCAATGTTTGGTACATGTGCAGGTATGATTCTTCTTGCAAAAACACTTATTGGCTATGAAGAAGCACATATTGGTGCTATGGATATTACAGTAGAGCGCAATGCGTTCGGACGCCAAAAAGATAGCTTTGAAGCCGCACTGTCAATTAAAGGTGTAGGAGAAGAATTTATTGGTGTATTTATTCGTGCTCCGTATGTTGTAAATGTAGCTGATGATGTTGAAGTACTTTCCACACATGGTGATCGAATGGTAGCAGTAAAACAAAATCAGTTTTTAGCTGCTTCATTCCATCCAGAATTAACGGATGATCATCGTGTGACAGCATACTTTGTAGAAATGGTAAAAGAAGCGAAAATGAAAAAAGTTGTATAAGTAACTTGCAACTTGTATAAGATTATAGTAAATTGATGGTAACAATTTTATAAAATAAGCGTGTTGATAGGAAGTAGTAACAAATGCCGTTTCTTATAGAGAGTCGATGGTTGGTGGAAATCGATAGAAACAGTTTGTGAATCCATCCTGGAATGGAATGTGGAATATCTTTATGATTAGTAAACATTCCCGGTGAAGAGCCGTTATTTCTACTTGAGAGGAAAGCGGTAATGCTTTCAACTAGGGTGGCAACGCGGGTTAACTCCCGTCCCTTTATATAGGGACGGGAGTTTTTTGTGTTTTATAAAATAAAAGGAGGAGTATATAATGCTTGATATTAAATTTTTACGTACAAATTTTGAAGAAGTAAAAGCAAAGTTACAGCATAGAGGCGAAGATTTAACTGATTTTGGTCGTTTTGAAGAGCTGGATACGAGAAGAAGAGAATTACTTGTTCAAACAGAGGAATTAAAAAGTAAACGTAACGAAGTATCTCAACAAATCTCTGTATTGAAGCGTGAAAAGAAAGATGCAGAAGCTCTAATTCTAGAAATGCGTGAAGTTGGAGAAAAAGTAAAAGATCTTGATAATGAACTTCGTACAGTTGAAGAAGATTTAGAAAGATTAATGTTATCTATTCCAAATATACCTCATGAATCTGCTCCAATTGGTGAAACAGAGGATGATAATGTAGTAGCACGTAATTGGGGAGAAGTGAAAGAATTTGCTTTTGAACCAAAACCACATTGGGATCTTGCTACAGATTTAGGAATTTTAGATTTCGAGCGTGCTGGGAAGGTAACAGGAAGCCGCTTCGTATTCTATAAAGGTGCTGGCGCGAGATTAGAGCGTGCTTTAATTAGCTTTATGCTTGATCTTCATACTGACGAGCATGGATACGAAGAAGTATTACCTCCGTATATGGTAAACCGTGCAAGTATGACAGGAACAGGACAACTTCCGAAATTTGAAGAAGATGCATTCCGTATTGAAAGTGAAGATTACTTCTTAATTCCAACAGCTGAAGTACCTGTAACGAACATGCACCGTGATGAAATCTTAAATAAAGAGCAACTGCCTATACGATATGCTGCATTTAGCTCTTGTTTCCGTTCTGAAGCGGGTTCAGCTGGCCGTGATACACGTGGCTTAATTCGTCAGCATCAGTTCAATAAAGTAGAGCTTGTAAAGTTCGTAAAACCAGAAGATTCTTATGAAGAGTTAGAAAAACTAACAAATGATGCAGAACGCGTGTTACAATTATTAGAGTTGCCATATCGCGTTATGAGCATGTGCACAGGCGATTTAGGATTTACAGCAGCGAAGAAATACGATATCGAAGTATGGATTCCAAGCTATGGCACATATCGTGAGATTTCTTCTTGTAGTAATTTTGAGGCTTTCCAAGCGAGACGTGCAAATATCCGTTTCCGTCGTGAGCCAAACGGCAAACCAGAACATGTTCATACATTAAATGGATCTGGTCTTGCAATTGGACGTACGGTGGCAGCTATTTTAGAGAACTACCAACAAGAAGATGGTACAATTATAATTCCAGAAGTTCTTCGCCCTTATATGGGAGGAAAAACAGTTATTAAGTAAATTTATAAACATTCATCGGTATGAGTGATTGGTAATTATGAGCGTTGTCAGTACTATAATGTAGGAGAGGAAAAGTAAAATTTTCCTTTCCTTATAATTTATTTTAGTAGGGTTGACTAACTGTTTTTCTTTTGATATTATATTTGATGTCAATATGGAGGTATACCCAAGTCTGGCTGAAGGGATCGGTCTTGAAAACCGACAGGCGGCGAGAGTCGCGCGGGGGTTCGAATCCCTCTACCTCCTCCAGATATAATTGACAACAGCGCATATAAGTGGAGATTGGAGAACTCGTTACCAACACGTAACGAGTTTTTATTTTAAAACCAATCATAAAGTATGGTGTAAGGCGATTTTGTCCTTATTACACACTCATATTCCGATGATTATCTTCATAGATATGAAAGGAGTCAACATGGATCTTATTATACAAACGTTTCCTTTAGATGGAAAAACTTTATATTATGTACAATGTCCTGTCTGTAAGAACAATAGAATTTTAAACAGTGGTGCAAATGTGTCACGCATTATAAGCGATGATACATTCCGTAAACTTTGTGGTTGCACTTGTGATGTAAAGCAAACTGCGACAAAAGTAGAGGCGCCAAAAAAAGTTGAAAAAGCAGCTGTAAAGAAAGAAGCAGCTCCAAAACGTACAGGTAAAGTATTAACAGCAGTGATTAACGGGAAAGAAATGACTGTTAAAGAGATTGCTGAAACATACGATATTAGTACAAGTACTGTTCGTCAGCGTATTAACGCTGGAAAACCTGAGAGTGAAATTATTGCTCCGACAAAAAAGAAGTAATTTAATAGAAAAACCCGTGCGTATGCACGGGTTTTTTATTTTACAAGTTTACGTGTTTGTTTTAAAAAATGGCCAATTTTTTTAATGATTGGTTCGATTGAATCACCATCTTTTAAAATATCGTATTCATTAATGTTTAATCGTAAAACAGGGCATGCATTAAAGTTATTAATCCAGTTTTCGTAACGGCCATGCATCTCTTTCCAATACTCAATTGGTGTTTGTTGTTCCATCGGACGTCCGCGTTCTTGGATACGATCAACAATATCATCGAAAGAACCTTCTAAGTAAATTAATAAATCAGGATGAGGGAAGTAAGGAGTCATGACCATAGCGTCAAATAAACCTTTGTATGTTTCATAATCAGTTTCCGTCATTGTACCTTTTTCATGATGCATCTTTGCAAAAATTCCAGTGTCTTCATATATAGAGCGATCTTGAACAAAACCGCCACCGTATTCAAAAATTCTTTTTTGTTCTTTAAATCGTTCTGCTAAAAAGTACACTTGCAAGTGGAAGCTCCAGCGTGTGAAATCAGCATAGAACTTGTCCAAATACGGGTTCGAATCTACCTTTTCAAATGATGTGCGATAACCTAAAGCGTTAGCTAATGCAGTTGTCATAGTTGATTTTCCGACACCTACTGTTCCAGCAATAGTGATTACTGCGTCATTTGGTATATCATATTTTTGCCTTAAATTCATTGTTATTCCGACTCCTTTAAGAGAGTATTTTGAAGGGCGGATAGGATGACGTTTAAATCATCAGGATTTTTTACAAAATCCATATCGTCTCCGTTAAATTTTAATACTGGGATATCTGGATGATCTTTTTTAAAAGTATCCATTGCTGTTTCGTAATCTTTTGTGAGCTGTAGTAAGTAATTTGGATCCATGTTTTTTTCGAATTCTCTTCCGCGCATCGCAATTCGTGTTTGTAATGTTTCCAAGCTAGCTGTTAAATAAACGATAACGTTTGGTACAGGCATATCTTGTGTAAGGATACGATAGATTTGCATGTACTTGTCATATTGAGAATTCTTTAATGTACGGGATGAAAAAATTAAATTTTTAAATATATGATAATCCGCTACTACTGGTTTCCTTTGATTCAAATACTTTATGTTAATATCTTCTAATTGTTTGTATCTATTACAAAGAAAGAACATCTCTGTTTGAAAACTCCATTCGTCGATGTCTTCATAGAATTTTCCTAAAAAAGGATTCTCATCAACAATTTCTTTTAGTAAGTGGAGTTGCATGTGAGTTGAAATTGCCTTCGCAAGTGAGGTTTTTCCAACACCAATTGGTCCTTCAACCGTGATAAATGGTACTCCGGTCACGCTGTTTCCTCCTTTCAATCAGTGATTTACCGTGACTACTAAAAACACAAAACAGAATTATTGTAGCACAGGAGGGAAGCGAGCGGGTTAATTTGATATAAAAAGTTAGAAAATAAATATATGTATTAATTAATTTTTATTTGAGATGACGGTACTATATTTGCTTTTAATGTGGCTTCCATTATTTTTAAAGCATGCAGATTATCCTGATCATGATTAGAGGCAATACAGTCCTGTGGTACATACAGTGTATAATTTCTCATATGAGCATCGTTAGCTGTAAAGAGGATACATATATTCCCGGCGACTCCTGTCAATATTAGATTTTCTATTTTTAAATAGCCTAATAAGGAATTTAAAGGTGTTTCATAAAAAGCAGAGTAATGTGGTTTAATAAAAATGTAATCATCAGTATTTGGAGCAATCTTATGAATGATATTTTCACTATACTCATTTGTACAATGAGTAATTAGTTGGTCAATATCAGATCTCCAAAGTTGATAATGGTCATTAACATAAATTATGGGGTAGCCAAAGGATTTCATTGTTTTCTTTAATTGTAAAATAGGGTTTGTTATAATTTCGCATTTTTTAGCTAGGGTGGGCCCGTGTGAAAATTGAAAATCATTAATCATATCGATAATGAGTAAGGCAGTATTCTTCATATGTAATCCCCTCTCTTTTTTATTAGGGTGGATTGAATTTGTAAAAGTTATCCCATGTGCAGTAAATGGAAAAAAGTGTATTTTATTTTAGGTGAAAGGACTATGGTATGGAACACGATCAAGATATTTATTTTATGCAGTTAGCAATAGAAGAGGCTAAAAAAGCAGAGGCAATACAAGAAGTACCGATTGGTGCAGTTATAGTGTTAGATGGTGAAGTAATTAGTGTTGCTCATAATTTAAGAGAAACTGAACAAAGATCAATAGCTCACGCTGAGTTATTAGCTATTGATGAGGCGTGCAAAAAATTAGGGACATGGCGTTTAGAAGATGCGACGTTATATGTAACATTAGAGCCTTGTCCGATGTGTGCGGGTGGAATTGTTTTATCACGAGTGAAGCGAGTTGTATATGGTGCAAGTGATCCGAAAGGTGGATGTGCAGGGACTTTGATGAATCTTTTAACGGATGAACGCTTTAATCATCAATGCGAGGTAGTTGCTGGTGTATTAGAAGAAGAATGCGGTACTTTGTTAACAAACTTTTTTAGAGAGCTTCGTAAAAAAAGAAAAGCGATAAAAAAATTAGAGAAAAGTAACGAGAATTAACGTATTTGCATTTTGTAAAAAAACAAGTTATACTGATAATGCCTTTTAATGAAGGCAACCGAATATTGGTTTTAACTTTGCCGTGCTAAGCGGGGAGGTAGCGGTGCCCTATACTCGCAATCCGCTCTAGCGAGGCCGAATCCCTTCTCGAGGTTATGCTGCTGTAAGGTCTGCCTTAAGTAAGTGGTGTTGACGTTTGGGTCCTGCGCAACGGGACCCCGTGAACCTTGTCAGGTCCGGAAGGAAGCAGCAATAAGCGGGTCTTCTCGTGTGCCGCAGGAGTGCCTGAACCGAGCTAACTGCTTGAGTAACGCTTATGGTACGTAATCGACAGAAGGTGCACGGCAGTTATATATGTATACAAAACTCACCTTAATACTAAGGTGGGTTTTTTGTATAGAAAATAACTTTTGGAATCTATAAACAGAATGGGTTATAATAAATAAGATAATAACCTTTGAGGGAGGCCGTATTTTCGTGTCATACCAAGCGTTATACCGAACATGGAGACCGCAAAAATTTGAAGATGTAGTTGGTCAAAAGCACGTGACAAAAACGTTGCAAAATGCCCTTCTTCAAGAGAAAGTTTCACATGCTTATTTATTTTCTGGGCCGAGGGGAACAGGAAAAACGACAATTGCAAAAGTATTTGCAAAAGCAATCAACTGTGAACATGCTCCGGTAGCTGAACCTTGTAATGAATGTCCTTCTTGTTTGGGGATTACACAAGGATCTATTTCAGATGTATTAGAAATTGATGCGGCTTCAAATAACGGTGTAGATGAAATTCGAGATATTAGAGATAAAGTAAAATATGCTCCAAGTGCTGTAGAATATAAAGTATACATTATTGATGAAGTCCACATGCTTTCTATGGGTGCCTTCAATGCGCTTTTAAAAACGTTAGAAGAGCCGCCAGGACACGTCATCTTTATTTTGGCGACAACAGAACCGCATAAGATTCCGCCTACAATCATTTCACGTTGCCAGCGTTTTGAATTTCGAAAAATATCAGTAAATGATATTGTTGAGAGATTATCGACGGTTGTGACGAATGAAGGTACGCAAGTAGAAGATGAGGCGTTACAAATTGTTGCACGTGCCGCTGAAGGTGGTATGCGTGATGCGCTTAGTCTTATTGATCAGGCAATATCTTATAGTGATGAGACAGTTACGACAGAAGATGTATTAGCTGTGACAGGTTCTGTTTCCCAGCAATACTTAGGTAACTTAGTAGAATGTATACGTGAAAATGATGTATCAAGAGCATTACGTATCATAGATGAGATGATGGGTAAAGGGAAAGATCCAGTTCGTTTTATGGAGGATTTCATTTACTATTATCGCGATATGCTTTTATATCAAACCTCACCACAACTGGAACATATGTTGGAACGAGTAATGGTAGATGAGCAATTCCGGATGTTAAGTGAAGAAATGCAACCGGAAGTAATCTATGAAATCATTCATACGCTTAGTAAGGGACAACAGGAAATGAAGTGGACAAATCATCCGCGAATTTTCTTAGAAGTTGTTATGGTACAACTGTGTCAACAGTTTATGATGCAAGCGAACGGTGCAGATCGTTTACAAGCAATTATGAACAGGATGCAGCAATTGGAGAAAGAGTTAGAACAAGTCAAAAAGAATGGTGTGCCGGCTGGTGTGCAGCAAGAAGTCAGAGAGACACGTGCAACACCAAAGCCAGTGCGTACAGGTAGTATGAAAATTCCTGTTGGACGCGTAAATGAAGTGTTAAAGCAAGCAAAGCGTCAGGATTTAGAACAATTAAAAGCTGTGTGGGGTGAGTTGTTAGGAAGGCTCAAATCATACAACAAAGTAGCGTTTGCTGTTTTATTAGAAAATAGCGAACCGGTAGCGGCTTCGGATGATACTTACGTTTTAGCGTTTCAATATGAGATTCACTGTAAAATGGCAAGCGAGAACCGAGAAGCTATGGATACAGTGGAACAAGCCTTATTTGAACTGTTAAGTAAAAGATTAAATATGATTGCCATTCCAAAAAGTGAATGGGGTAAAATCCGTGAAGATTTTTTACAGCGTGAAGGCGAGAATTCTGAAGAAAGCCCAGAGAAAAAAGAAGATCCTCTTATAGAAGAGGCAGTAAAATTAGTAGGACAAGAACTTATTGAAATAAAAGAGTAATAATAATTAGGAGGAATTAATTATGATGCGTGGCGGAATGGGAAATATGAATAATATGATGAAACAAATGCAAAAGATGCAAAAAGATATGGCAAAAGCGCAAGAAGAACTTGGCGAAAAAACAGTTGAAGGTACAGCTGGCGGCGGTATGGTCACAGTTATTGCAAATGGTCATAAGCAAATTCTTGAAGTGAAAGTTAAAGAAGAAGTTGTAGATCCAGAAGATATCGAAATGTTACAAGACTTAGTGTTAGCTGCAACGAATGATGCACTTAAAAAAGCTGATGAACTTTCAAACTCTACAATGGGTAAATTTACAAAAGGCTTAAACTTACCAGGTGGAATGTTCTAGGAGGATACTGATATATGCATTATCCAGAACCGATATCGAAATTAATTGATAGTTTTATGAAGTTGCCAGGAATCGGACCGAAAACAGCGGTTCGATTGGCATTTTTCGTATTAGATATGAAAGAAGATGATGTGTTAGGTTTTGCAAAAGCACTTGTGAATGCGAAGCGAGATTTAGCGTATTGTTCTGTATGCGGACATATTACTGACCGCGATCCTTGTTATATTTGTAATGATTCGCATCGAGATCAGTCGATTGTTTGTGTTGTGCAGGAACCGAAAGATGTAATCGCAATGGAAAAGATGAAAGAGTATCAAGGTGTATATCATGTGTTACGTGGTGCGATTTCTCCAATGGAGGGAATTGGACCGGAAGACATTAATATCCCGCAACTTTTAAAGCGACTGCATGATGAAACGGTACAAGAAGTGATACTAGCAACAAACCCTAATATTGAAGGGGAAGCTACAGCGATGTATATATCCCGCCTCTTAAAGCCGACAGGTATTAAAGTAACTCGTATTGCACATGGTCTGCCAGTTGGTGGAGATTTAGAATATGCAGATGAAGTGACACTGTCGAAAGCGTTAGAAGGTCGTAGAGAAGTATAAGAGGAGAAACAAAAATGTTCTTTCAAAAAAAGGGTAAATTGCGTAAAGAGTATGATGATAAGCTAATTGTACTATTAGAAAAAGTGAAGAATGAATGGTTACGTCAGAAGAGAATGGTTGAACAAAGTGTGGAACCATCTCAAGATGTACTTTGTTCTTTGAAAATAGCAGAGGCGAAATATTTCTTCTTGTTAAAAGAAGCAAAACGTCGTCCTGTAAAAATGGAACAATGGTAAAAGGTTCTGCTGAAAAAGCAGAACCTTTTATTTTATTTATTAAATATTTAGTGGTTACTTCGTTTGGAAAGAAAGATTAATGGTTTTTATGAAGAAAGTGTTGCCGAATGAAGGTTAACAAGATAAAACAACTGGAGTTGTAGGGTAAATGTTCTTTTTTATCGCCTTGTCCCATACAAATAAATATGTATAGGTCACTTTCATAAGGAGGAAAAAATGAATTCTACAGTTGTTATTGTCGGTATTCTTACTTTAGTTTTTATCTTTCTTGTTTTTGGTGTTTCTTCTAAGCCGTTACGTTTTATAGGAAAAGCGCTCTTTCATGTTACTTTAGGGATAGCATTACTCTTTATCGTAAATGTTGTAGGGACATATTTTGATTTTCATATTCCAATTAACTTGGGAACCGCAACAATCACAAGTATATTAGGCCTACCTGGTGTTGCTGCATTAGTGGTTATTAAGCTTTATATCATGCCAAGATAAAATTATTTTGGCATTTTTTTAAAAAGTGTTGACGAACAAATGATTAATATGGTAAATTAATAAGCGTCGTCAGGAACGAAAGAAAAAAGTTGTTGACAGATTTAACGCAAAATGTTAAATTGTAAAAGTCGCTGAAACGCGATGTTGAACTTTGAAAACTAAACGAAACAAACAACGTGAAACGTCAATT
>NZ_NJGF01000059.1:0-15564 GCF_002209985.1 Bacillus sp. K2I17 | reverse complement strand
GCAGTAGAACCACAAGTGGAAGAGAAACCAATGCAGCAAGTAGTGGTAGAATCACGAGTGGAAGAACACCCAGTGCAACAAGTAGTAGTAGAACCACAAGCGGAAGAGAAACCAATGCAGCAAGTAGTGGTGGAATCACAAGTGGAAGAACGTCCAGTGCAACAAGTGGTGGTAGAGCAAGTACAAAAGCCAACTTCAAGTACGGAAGTACAAGAGAAAGCATATGTTGTAAATCAAAGAGAGAACGATATGCGAAATGTATTGCAAACACCACCGACATATGCAATTCCGCCATTAACATTGTTGTCAATTCCGCAGCAGGCAGCTTTAGATAATACGGAATGGTTGGATGAACAGAAAGAATTATTAGATACAACATTTAATAATTTCCACGTTGGTGCACATGTTATTAACGTATCGCAAGGTCCAGCGGTAACTCGTTTTGAAGTACAGCCAGACCCAGGTGTGAAAGTAAATAAAATTACAAACTTAAGTGATGATATTAAACTGAGTTTAGCAGCGAAAGATATTCGTATTGAAGCACCGATTCCAGGGAAGAGTGCGATTGGAATCGAAGTTCCAAATAAAGAAAGTAAGCCAGTATTCCTTCGTGAAATTTTAAGAAGTCCTGTGTTTACAAAGAGCGAATCACCGCTTACAGTTGCGCTAGGACTTGATATTTCAGGCGATCCAATTGTAACGGATATTCGAAAAATGCCACATGGACTTATTGCGGGTGCAACGGGTTCTGGTAAAAGTGTGTGCATTAACGCAATTTTAACGAGCATTTTATATAAAGCGAAACCGCATGAAGTGAAGTTAATGTTAATCGATCCGAAGATGGTTGAGCTTGCACCATACAATTCTGTTCCGCATCTTGTAGCACCTGTTATTACGGATGTAAAAGCAGCGACAGCTGCATTAAAGTGGGCGGTTGAAGAAATGGAGCGTCGTTATGAATTGTTTGCGCACGCTGGTGCTCGTGATTTAACTCGTTATAATACGATTGTAAGTGGGCGAGAAATTCCAGGAGAGACATTACCTTATATCGTTATTGTCATTGACGAGTTAGCCGATTTAATGATGGTAGCACCTGGTGATGTTGAGGAAGCGATTTGTCGTATTGCGCAAAAAGCACGTGCTTGTGGTATTCATTTATTAGTAGCAACGCAGCGTCCGTCTGTAGATGTTATTACAGGTTTAATTAAGTCAAACATTCCAACGCGTATTGCGTTTACTGTATCATCTCAAGTTGATTCGCGTACGATTATTGATATTGGGGGCGCGGAGAAATTACTTGGCCGTGGTGATATGCTATTTTTAGGAAACGGTACGTCTAAACCAGTTCGTGTACAAGGTGTATATGTATCGGATGATGAGATTGAGAAAACAGTTGATCATGTGAGAAAGCAAATGAAGCCGAATTACTTATTTAAGCAAGAGGATTTATTAGCGAAAACAGAACAAGCTGAGTCGGAAGACGAATTGTTCTTTGATGCATGTCAATTTGTTGTAGAACAAGGGGGAGCGTCCACATCTTCTGTACAGCGAAAATTCCGCATCGGTTATAATCGCGCGGCACGTCTCATTGAAGAGATGGAATCGCAAGGGATTATTTCTGAAGGAAGAGGAACGAAACCGAGAGATGTCCTTATTTCTGAGGATGAATTCGCTGCTATGCAGGAAACAAATGTATAGTAAACGGTTTTGCTGTATACTAATAGAAAATGTTGGATAGTAAAGTAGGGAGTAAAGCGACATGAAAGAAATTGAATTAAAATTAAAAGGTGAAATAAATAGACTAACAAATAGAACATTTAAATTTGACGAACGTGTTGGAGAAGGTTGGTTCTCTGCCGTTTACTTTTTAAAGACTAGAGAAATCATTGAAGAATTTCGCCCGAAAAGTGTTGTGACGATGCAATTTTTCCAAAAGGAAAATGCAGTTCTTTGCGGAACAGATGAAGTGATTGCTTTGCTACAAACATTCGCCAAAAATCCTGAGGAACTTGAAATTAACTCTTTAAAAGATGGCGATAATATTAGTCCGTTTGAAACAGTGTTAACAATTCATGGTCCTTATGAAAATTTCGGATTTTTAGAAGGTGTCATTGATGGGATTTTAGCCCGTCGTACATCAGTTGCGACAAACGTATATAACGTTGTCCAAGCTGCGCGTAGCGTAGATAAAGAAAAACCAGTTATTTTCATGGGAGATCGTGACGATCATTATACGCAACAAGCTGGTGACGGTTATGCAGCATACATCGGGGGTATGAGCGCACAAGCGACGCATGCGATGAATGAATGGTGGGGTAGAAGTGGTATGGGGACAATGCCTCACGCATTAATTCAAATGTTTAATGGTGATGTTGTGGAAGCGGCAAAAGCATATCATAAGAAATTCCCAGAAGATGAATTAGTTGTATTAATTGATTACAATAATGATGTCATTACAGATGCACTTCGCGTAGCGCGTGAATTTGGATCAACATTAAAAGGTGTACGTGTAGATACGTCGCGCACGATGATTGATCAATACTTCATTCGCCACCCAGAAGTACTTGGAACATTCGATCCACGTGGTGTAAACCCATCGCTTGTATTCGCACTTCGTAAAGCACTTGATGAAGAAGGATTCCAGCATGTAGACATCGTTGTAACTGGTGGATTTGATGAGAAGCGTATTCGTGAATTTGAAGCTCAAAACGTACCTGTTGATATATACGGAGTAGGAAGTAGCTTATTAAAAATGAATATTGGCTTTACTGGTGATAACGTAGAATTAAATGGAAAACCAGAAGCGAAAGCTGGTCGTAAATATCGTCCAAACCCACGTCTAGAGCGTGTTCAATTAGAAAAAAGAGAAGATATGTAATAGAGAGAAAAACTGATAGGTGATTGACCCTATCAGTTTTTCTGTTATCATAGTATAGCGGCTTCTTTTTTGCTATAATGGATTTGTTATGGACATAAAAAAGAAGTACGTACGAGTTTATCCTGATAAGTGAAGGGAAAGAATAACTTCACTACATCAAAAATGTATGATGATTACCAAAATAAGAAAAGATTCATATACTGTCTTATAGATAGGCCGTTGTATTAGTTCGAAATGTTGGAGGTTCTTTAAGATGACAGTTTACCATTTTGTAGGAATTAAAGGAACAGGAATGAGTTCATTAGCTCAAATTCTTCATGACATGAAGCATACTGTTCAAGGGTCTGATTATGAAAAGCGTTTCTTTACACAAACAGCGTTGGAAAAGCGTAATATCTCGATCCTTCCTTTTGATAAAAATAATGTAAAAGAAGGACAAGTGATTATTGCAGGAAATGCATTTCCTGATACGCATGAAGAAATTGTAGCAGCAAAAGAATTAAACATCCCAGTACATCGTTACCATCACTTCTTAGGTGATCTTATGAACCAATACACAAGTGTTGCTGTAACTGGTGCACATGGAAAAACATCAACAACTGGTTTGTTAGCCCATGTAATGCAAGGTGCACACCCTACATCTTACCTCATTGGAGATGGAACAGGGCATGGGGTAGAAAATAGTAAGTATTTTGTATTTGAAGCTTGTGAGTATCGTCGTCATTTCTTGTCTTACAATCCAGACTATGCAATTATGACAAACATTGATTTTGATCATCCAGATTATTTCTCAGATATCAATGATGTATTCAATGCATTCCAAGAGATGGCATTGCAAGTGAAAAAAGGTATTATTGCATGTGGGGATGATGAAGAACTTCAAAAAATTCAAGCGAAAGTACCTGTTATTTTCTATGGATTTGGAGAAGATAATGATTTCCAAGCACGTAACATTCAAAAGAGAACAGATGGTACTATTTTCGATGTATTCGTTCGTAATACGTACTATGACACGTTCAAAATTACAGGATACGGCAACCACAGCGTATTAAATGCATTAGCAGTAATCGCGCTTTGCCATTAT
The DNA here is from genome assembly GCF_002209985.1 of Bacillus sp. K2I17. Taxonomy (NCBI): domain Bacteria; kingdom Bacillati; phylum Bacillota; class Bacilli; order Caryophanales; family Bacillaceae; genus Bacillus; species Bacillus sp. K2I17. Next base: position 11,602 of record NZ_NJGF01000059.1, on the reverse strand, counting down.
GAAAACGTTGATGTAGAAGCAGTTAAGCATCAGTTAACAACTTTTGAAGGCGTAAAACGTCGCTTTAATGAAAAGCCAATGGGAGAGCAAGTTATTATCGATGACTACGCACACCATCCGACAGAAATTAATGCAACGATTGAAGCAGCTCGTCAAAAACATCCAGAGCGTGAAGTTGTCGCTGTATTCCAGCCGCATACATTCTCACGTACAGAAAAGTTCTTAGATGAGTTCGCTGAAAGCTTAAGCAAAGCTGACCAAGTATACTTATGTGATATTTTCGGATCAGCGCGCGAAAACAAAGGTGAATTAACAATCGAAGATCTGCAAAAGCGTATTGACGGTGCAGAACTAATTACAGATACAACAACGGATGTATTAAAGAAACATAAAAACGGCGTTCTAATTTTCATGGGCGCAGGAGACATCCAAAAATTCGAAGCAGCTTACGTAAAAGAAGTTCAAGTTGCAGAGAAGTAATAGAAAAGACGCATAGCTGTGGCTGTGCGTCTTTTTTTGTTGTGTTCGATATATTTTAAAAAGCGTTAATCTGTTGATATTGTTTATTCTTTTTGTATAGTTGTTTTAATAAAAAGATATATAGTGAACTAAAAAGTACATATCCGATTAAATAATAGAATGAAAATATATCGAATTGTTTTGTTATCATAATTCGAATCGCGAAGAATGCAAACGGAAGTGCAATTAAAACGCTAGTACTAAAGGAAATCATTGTTTTTAAAAATTTTAATTGCTTTGTATTCCAATGGTTTTCTCTACAGATGAACCAAATATTGCTTACGATAAAGGCTAATAAAAATGGTAAATTAGCTGAAATATTTATAAAGCCAAGTGCGATAGGTACTGATAAAGCAACGAGTGGAGCAACAGATAGCCCTGTAAAGTATTTAATAAATGTATTTGTAGATTGCTGTGCATCTTGAATAACGTCTGTATATTCTCCGGCAATTTCCTTTGCTAATTCTTTTGGAGGAAGAAATTCTTCAATCACTTGTGAAGGGATGATTTCTAATGGCATCCCTTCACTTTCTTTACTTAATGCATTTTCATATAAATCCGATTTGATCTCTAGCACATGTTGTTCTCTTGCTGACGTAGGTAGGTTCATTAAACCTTTATGAAGATCGTGTAAGAAAGAAGTAATGAGTTCATTTGAAAAGAATTGTTCTTTATTCATTTTTTATCCTCTCCTTTAGCTAGTAACATTAGAGCATGATACACTGCATCATAATCATGTAAGCGACTATTTAAAATTTCTCTCCCTTCGTCTGTAATTCGATAGTATTTTCTTTTTGGGCCATCACCGGACTCTTCCCAATAGGAAATAGCCCAATTGTTTTTCGTGATTCGATTTAATATGGGGTAAATCGAACCGTTTGGGATATGAAACACAGGGATATCTTGTAATGCACTTGTAATTTCGTATCCGTACATAGGTTGTTTACTTATTAAAGACAAAATAGCGAGATCAAAAACACCTTTACGTAATTGAATTATAAAATTATCATTTTTTTTCATATTTTAACTATATATGACTCATATCTAGATACCAATCATATATAGTGGGTGTTCATATATATAATTTAAAATAAAGTGTGAATATTTAACAATTTATATCTGTAAGTGTTAGAATAATAAGAAAACTAAAAGGGAGCTAAAAAACATGTTCACACTTCGAGTAGACGATGAAATCGAATTACAGTTATTAGAGAAGCATCATAAAGAGGAACTATATCAATTAATAGACCAAAACCGTAATCATTTACGAAGATGGCTTCCTTGGGTAGATGGGATGAAATCAGCTGGTGCGTATGATGAGATTTGTCCGATGTGGTTAAAGAAGTTTGCAGAGGGAGACGGTTTTGAAAGTGGCATACGTTATAAAGGAAAGCTCGTTGGGATGGTAGGCATTCATCCGGTAAGTTGGGGGAAGAAAGCGGCCAGTCTCGGATATTACCTGGCAGAAGATGCTGGCGGGAAAGGTATTATGACGCGTAGCGTGAAGGCTGTACTTCAATATGCATTTGAGAATTTAAAATTAAATAAAGTGGAAATTAGATGCGGTGTTGAAAATGTGAAAAGCCGCGCTATTCCAGAGCGTTTAGGTTTTAAGTTAGATGGTATTTTAAGAGATGATGAATGGCTATATGATCATTTTCACGATATCGCTGTATATAGTTTACTAGCTTCAGAGTGGAAGGAGATTCGATGAACGAGAAGATACGCATTATTCCGTATGAAAGTACGTTTCAAGATGAAGTAGTAGATCTTATCGTGCATATTCAGCAAAAAGAGTACAATGTCCCCATTACGAAAGAAGAGCAGCCAGACCTGCTTGAAATAGAAACATTTTATCAAAGGAATCATGGAAACTTTTGGGTAGCAACTTATGATGATAAAGTAGTTGGAACAGTAGCTTTATTAGATATTGAGAATCAGCAAGTAGCGCTAAGAAAAATGTTCGTAAAAAAAGAATTTCGCGGAAAAGAATGGGGCGCATCACATAAGTTGCTCCAAACAGCAATTTCGTGGGCTGAGAATAAAAAGCTGAAAGATATTTACTTAGGAACGACAGTGAAATTTTTAGCAGCACATCGCTTTTATGAAAAGAATGGTTTTCAAAGTGTGGATATAGAAGATTTGCCAAAAAGTTTTCCAGTGTTACAGGTGGATAAGAAATTCTATAGATATATTGTTTAAGAAGGTCATGTAGAAATGGCCTTTTTTTATGAACTAAAATGGAAAAAGTGGTATAATTTGGGGTAGGGGGTGCGTGTATGAACATTCCGATTCAAAGAAGTAAATCGGTAGTAATTTTCGTTTGTCTCACGTTAGTTTTTATGTTCGTATATCCACTTGTCATGATTATCTCAAATAAAGAGCAGTGGATGTCAGCGTTAATTGGAATGGGTTTATGTTTCCTTGTAAATGTACCACTCGTTTGGGAAGTATTTATTAAAAAGCACAAAGTAGAAAATGGGGTATTAAAGTACGGTATTTTAAATGACGATATCGTATTGAAAGAGATACGAATCATTCGTCAAGTTGGGAAATCCCTTGAAATTACGACGAATACATACAAAGTACATATGGTTGCGATGCCGCAACATATGGAGCAGTTTTTATCGCTTGTAGAAAAAGAGAGTCCACATGTGAAAATAGAAATGGTAGGTAATAAATGAAAAACGCTCGGAGAAAATTCCGAGCGTTTTTATTTATTATTTTAAGTTCTCTGGATTTAAAGCTTCTAGTTCAGATACAACGAAGCGTCCGTCTTTACGGATTAGTACGTCGTCGAAGTAAATTTCGCCGCCGCCGTATTCAGGGCGTTGGATGCATACTAGATCCCAGTGAATGTTCGAGTTGTTACCGTTCCATGCATCTTCGTAAGCTTGTCCAGGTGTAAAGTGGAAGCTGCCATCGATTTTTTCATCGAATAGGATGTCTCCCATTGGATGTAAGATGTATGGGTTTACGCCAATTGCGAACTCACCAACGAAGCGTGCGCCTTCGTCTGTATCGAAGATTTTGTTAATGCGCTCTGTATCGTTTGCAGTTGCTTCAACGATTTGACCGTTCTCAAATTTAAGTTGTACATTTTCAAATGTATAACCGTTGTAAGGAGATGGTGTGTTGTAAGAAACTGTACCATTAACAGAATCGCGAACTGGTGCAGAGTATACTTCACCGTCTGGAATGTTTAAATGACCTGAACATTTAATAGCTGGAATATCTTTAATAGAGAATGTTAAGTCAGTTCCAGGGCCAGTTAGGCGAACTTTATCAGTTTTATTCATTAATGTAACAAGGCTATCCATCGCCTTATCCATTTTACCGTAGTCTAAGTTACAAACTTCGAAGTAGAAGTCTTCGAAAGCTTCTGTGCTCATTTTAGCAAGCTGCGCCATAGAAGCATTTGGGTAGCGAAGAACAACCCAGCGCGTTTTCGGAACGCGGATGTCTCTATGAACTTTCTTACCAACTGTTTGACCGTGAATTTGCATTCTTTCACTTGGCACGTCAGCTTGTTCGTTAATGTTATCGCCAGAGCGAAGACCGATATAAGCGTCCATATCTTTCATTACGCTTGCTTCATATGCAGCGATTTGTTCAAAATGTTCTTCAGTAGCACCCATTAATAAAGAGCGATCTACTTGATGATCTTTTAAAGAAACGAATGGGAAACCACCAGCTGCATATGCTTCTTTTACAAGTGCAGTTACAAGTTCTTTTTGTAAGCCAAAGTTTTCAATTAATACTTTTTCGCCTTTTTGTAAGCGGATAGAGTAGTTAATTAAATTGTATGCTAACTTTTCAATGCGTGGATCTTTCATATGTAAAGCCTCCCTACTAATTATGTATCCTCTCCTATTGTAACCTACTTAGTGGAATTTGTTGAATCATTTATGTTAAAGTTAACGAATAAGTATGAAAATTCTAATGAAAAGATAGGGATTAGAACGAAACGGAAAATGATTGTATAATAGGGGAAAGTATGAAAAAGATAAAGGAAGTGATGAAATGCAAGTTCTTTTATATGTAAGTGCGGCTATTATCGCGGTTGCTTTCGCTGTATTAGTAGTATATGTATGCAGAACGTTGTTATCGGTTCAAAAGACGTTAGAAAACGTTGCAAGCACGTTAGAAGGTTTAGAAAAGCAAATGCAAGGGATTAGCGTAGAGACGGAGCAATTATTACATAAAACAAATGCGTTAGCTGATGACATTCAACAGAAGTCACAATCATTAAATAAAGTAGTATCGGGTGTAGATGGAATTGGAACGACAATCCATTCTTTAAATACGAAACTTCGTAATGTATCAGATTCTGTTACGGACGAAATTGAAAATAATGCCGATAAAGTAGCGCAAGTTGTACAGTGGAGTAGCGCAGCAATTGAAGTATACAATCATTATCGTGCGACAAGACAAGAGAAAAAGGTTGAAAAAGAAGAGCGTAAATTAGAAAGACTTGAGAAAAAAGCTGAAAAGAAAGAAAAGCGCTCTAGACTTCGTATGAGAGGTGAATCGTGATGAATATGACAAAAATTGAAGCAATTGAAGAACTTGAAGTATTAGTAGAAAAAAACGAGCCTTATGTTCTTTTTAAACATAGTACGACATGCCCGATTAGTCACGGTGCATATACAGAATTTCAAGCGTATTGTAGTGAAGAAAGAGCAGTACCAGCGTATTACTTATACGTACAAGATGCGAGAGATGTTTCGAATCGTGTTGCAGAACAGTACAGCATTAAACATGAATCTCCGCAAGTGTTATACATAAAAGATGGGATGGTAGTATGGAATACGTCTCATTGGAACATTAAAAAAGACGCTTTAGAAGAGAATATTAAGTAAAAAGAAGCAAGCGAAAGGTGCTTGCTTCTTTTTTTTGTTTTTGTTGAAATATATTTAATGGTACACTGTTATTAGTTCAAATTAAATAATTAGATTGTTGAAAGTAGGTTTTAAGTAATGAAGAAAATGGCATTATCCTTCGCGGTCGTAAGTTTATTACTAGGAGCTTGTAGTAATGATACGATTAGTAAGAAGGATGAAGTTATACAGAAGGATACGAAAGAAAAAAGCATGATTCCGAGAACTGCTGTTTCTAAAGATTATTATAGAACTGTAATTCCTTTAAAAGAACAAAAGGTTATCAATACAGCTAATATAACAACAAATTCTAAATTAGATTTAGCAGAGTATGAAAATGGTTTAATGAATATTGCAAAAGAGCAATTTGATACAGAAAATCATGTACTACAATTAAATCAGTATATTCCGGAGAAGTTAGTTGATGAACTAGTCGCAAAAGTAAAAGCACCCGTTTTGACAAATATTATAGAACAAGACTATTTCGGGAAGCAGAATTCAAATGAATTAAGTTTATCTGGCGTTGTGATCGGGTTAGCCATGTCTTCAAGTGTATCGAATGAAGAAGCTATGTCTAAGGGTACTGAAGTTGCCAAGCAACTTATTGAAGCGATTAATAAAAATGACAAGTATAATAAGTCTCCAATTACGTTTGCTATCTTTAAGCAAGAAAGTACAAGTTCTTTAAAAAATGGGACGTATATTGCTAGTGCTACCGTTCAAAAGAATGATACGAACCTTGGAAATTGGAGTACGATCGATGAACAAGCATATTCATATCCTTCTGATGAATTTAAACAAGCACATGGAGAAGATAATACAAAAATAACTGAATTTGCTGATGCGATGAAAGGTTTTTCTCCGGCAGATTTTATCCCAGTAAATGCTAAAGTTTCTTACAAGAAAAATCAGATGGATACATTAAATATGAATATCGTTATTAAATATAACGGTAAAACAGAATTAATGGCTCTTACTCAAATGGCTGCTCAAAGTATGTTAGAAAAATTACCTAAAGATGCGAAAGTACAATTGCAGATAAAGTCCGAGAGTAAAATTGAGGCAATTATTATAAAAGAGAAAAACAGCGAAAAACCGTTTGTTTCCTTCTTATAAAAAAAGACAGTGTTTAAACTGTCTTTTTTTATTGTAAGTGAAAAGGTACGATGGGAAGGAGCGCCGCGTAATACGCTTCCTATATCCGCTGCGCCGATTTTAAAGAAAGCAACACATTTACCTGTCGTTGCCGATATAACGCATTCTACAGGGTGATGTGACCTTCTATTGCCAGCCCAGATCCAGCGCGCATCAAATGAATATCATTGTCGGTTTCTGTCGGTAAGTCGATATATATAAATCGCCGATATAAATTTCATTTACTAACGTACGGTTTAATATACAGTTTGTACTCATGGGATATCTATTTTTTTACAAAAAATGCCCTTTTTTTCATAAAAAATACGAAAATACGAGAAAAGAAGCGAATTTTTTCGAAACTTTTGCGGGAAAATATTGTATGAGCCTGCGTTTTTATCGTATCATTAGTAAAAGGAAGAACTCGGGACGATTGGTGGCATCTGCAAATAGAGTTGATGTCTTTTTTTCATTCAAGTAACCGATACATAAAAATAGATAACAAAAATAGAAGGAGTGTGCGATGAGATGAACGTAACAATTTATGATGTAGCGCGTGAAGCAAACGTTTCAATGGCTACCGTATCTCGTGTAGTGAACGGTAATCCAAATGTAAAGCCTACAACAAGAAAGAAAGTATTAGAAGCGATTGATCGTTTAGGGTACCGCCCAAATGCGGTAGCACGTGGACTAGCAAGTAAGAAGACAACTACAGTAGGTGTTATTATTCCTGATATCTCAAATACGTTTTATGCAGAACTTGCTCGTGGAATTGAAGATATCGCAACAATGTACAAATATAACATCATTTTAAGTAACTCTGACCAAAACAAAGAGAAAGAGTTCCATTTATTAAATACGATGCTTGGAAAACAAGTGGACGGAATTGTTTTCATGGGTGAAGATATTACAGACATTCACATTGAAGAATTCAAAAAGTCTCCAGTACCAATCGTATTAGCAGCGTCATTTGATGAGCAAAATGAAACGCCATCAGTAAATATTGATTATACGCAAGCAGCTTACGACGCAATGAAGCACTTTATTGAGCAAGGGCATACGCGTATCGGTTTCGTCTCTGGTCCTTTCATTAATAAAGCGGGAAGCGCGAAGAAGTTACAAGGTTATAAAAAAGCTTTAGAAGAAGCAGGTATTTCATATGATGAAAATCTTATAATCGATGGAGATTACACATATGATTCAGGTATCGAAGCATTCGAAAAGCTTTGGAGCAGTGATGAAAAGCCAACAGCAATCTTCGTATCTTCTGACGAAATGGCACTAGGTGTAATCCATGCAGCACAAGACGCTGGATTAAACGTACCAACTGATGTAGAAGTACTTGGTTTCGATAATACACGCCTTGCATTAATGGTTCGTCCGCAACTTTCAACAGTTGTACAACCAATGTATGATATCGGTGCAGTAGCAATGCGTCTATTAACAAAGTATATGAACAAAGAAAAAGTGGAAGATCACACTGTTATCTTACCTCACCGTATCCAATTTAGAGATTCAACGAAATAAGTATAAAAAAGCTCACAGCAATTGCTGTGAGCTTTTATTCGTATTCAGGGTAGTATGTTTTAACTATTGTATCTACCGTTTCATTTTTTTTAACGTGTAAAAATCTTGCGTACAACTCTGTTCCTGTTTCAAATGAAGTATCATTTAATTCAAATACATGTAACACTTTTCGAAACTTCCATGTGACTTGTTCACCGTACACATTATCGTACGATTCTTCAGAGTGTATAGCTATTTTTTTGCCTAATTCGTGAGCTTCCTCTAGGTCGTTTGCTTTAACGAGGATAATACTTTCTTCAAAAAGTTTATCGTGATTTTCTTCATAATGCTCATCCACTTTCGTAGGATGAGGCTCACCAGAATGAACAGATTCAAATAATAATTTTACAGCGTACATATTATGCTGCATGTTTCACCTTATAAATAATACTTGCGACAAGCGAAGCAGGTATTGTAAATACGTTGCTTTGATAATGATAGTGTATTTGGGATTCTTCATAAGACATGTTGTCATATAGTTCGTTTTGTGACACGTTCATTTTTTTCTGTTTTTTCTTTAATATCTTAATATAGTTGTACTGTATTGGGACGAGAATGATGAAATAGGCTAATACGATTAGTGAAATCCAAATCATTATGAACACTCCCTTGTAAAGAATATTTATATATGGTAATTATATCGATTTATATAAAAAATATCCATTTTTTTGGTGGTCAATTTTCTTTCCAAAATGCAAAAAGTTCTTCAGGACTTCGTAAATTATGTTCCAGGCATGTTTGTGTGCAGTGCGCTTAAAACTTTGTATTAACTGTTCTAACCTAGAAGGATTATATTGTTTTACATTGCCAGCAATAATAATTTCATCTTTGTCTAAGTTAAGTGATAATTTTAGTAAAGTTATATTTGTTTCTAATTGTACAACTTAGACATAAAAAAAACTTTGTGTCTAAGTCGATTGTAATATAATCGAATCGCTCTACCTGTTTAAAATATCCTACAATATCATCTTCCAATTGAAATCCTCCCGAGTATATGGCCTATTGGTGACTTCGCTACAAAATGGTATTGTTCCTTGTTATATGTCACATAAGTGCAAATTTAACTATTATAGGGCAATGTCATGTATAATAGAAAGAAAAGGCTTGTGAGGGGGGAGAAGAGATGATCGTTCTTTGGATAATTACGCTTTGTATGACTGCTATTTTTGCATATATGACGTTAAAACAAAATGGCTTAAAGCGATTTGTTCCAGGAAGTATTCTTGCAGGAATTGCCCTTATCACGTATGTAATTTCTATTTTTATTGAAAGTGTATCAGTGGACATGAGCACAAGTTTAATGTTCATGGGTATTACACTATTTGCAGGTAGTATTATGGTACTTATGGTTGCAGGTATTATTTTATTTATTCATATGAATTCGGAAACGTTATAGAATATAGAAAAGGCATGTCCCGAGGGGCATGCCTTTTTATCCGTTCAATTATGCTCTATCTTTAGAAGAATTTTGTTGTTTTAATAAGTCGCGAATTTCGCTAAGAAGAACTTCTTCTTTTGTTGGTTCTGGAATTTCTTCTGTCTTTTCTTCTTCTTCTCTTTTAGATGTTAGTTTGTTGAACACTTTAACGAACATAAAGATAGAAGCTGCAATAATTAAGAAATCAAAAATAGTTTGGATGAAGTTACCATACATAACAGCAGATTTACCATATCCAAAATGTAAATCTGTAAAGTTAACGCCACCTAATACCATACCAAGTAATGGTGTGATAATATCTTTTACTAAAGAACTAACGATTTTACCAAATGCAGCACCGATTACAACCCCGACAGCTAAATCGATTACATTCCCTTTGAATGCGAATTTTTTAAACTCGTTCCACATGTGTTAATCCCATCCTTTCCACGATTCAATATGAAATTTATAATTCCTATCAACATATTCTATAGAAATTTGTGAGAGAAATAAAGAGGAAATGGGAATGAAAGTAAATTCTGAAAAATGTATCCGTTTTAATTTTTGTTTACATTCTCCAGTAGAGATTGCAGCAGCTGCTGCGTTTTTAATCCTTCTAATCCATCTACAACAGGCTTTGTATCTCCTTGTACACATTCAATAAAATGATGAACAGCATCTTCAAAACCACGTTGTTTTAACGTCGTATCCCATGATGGTGAACCAATCTGAGAAACTGCATTTTCCTGCTCAACTTCAAATGTGTTCATATTTTTTACGCGAATGATTTTACCTGTCGTTACAAGTTCAATTTGTTCTAAATTTGTACCGGCGTGGCGATGCATTGCGGTAGAAAGTAACAGTCCACTTGGCGTTGTATATGTGTGATGTCCGTAAAGAAGTTCATTCTTTTCATTTATTTGCATCATATTATGAACGACGTTAAGATCATCATTAGCTAACCAGCGAGCAGTATCTACAATATGTAAGTAATCATCTAACATAGTAAAGTCGTACGTATATGGCCCCACTTTATTTGTGCGGTGTTTTTCAATTCGAACCCATGAAATATTATGAGCTTGCTCTTTTGCAGCAACATACATAGGAACGAATCGGCGATTAAATCCGACCATTAACTTTCTGTTATGCTTTTCGCTCAACTCGACTAGTTGCTCAGCTTGTTCCACTGTAGCTGCTAGCGGCTTATCAACATAAACGTCAATTCCTTTTTTCAGAAGTTCAGAAACGATTTCATAATGTGTAGCAGTTGAACTATGGACGAAGATTGCATCACATTCTGAAGCCAACGTTTCAATAGAATGAAAGTCTTGAATGCGGTATTGGTGGCAAACTTGTTTCCTTTTCTCCGCGTTAGGTGTAAACGCCCCTACAAAATTCCAATCTGTTTCTTTTGTAAGTGTTGGAAGATAGGCCTTTTGCGCAATACCTCCAAGTCCAATCATCCCAATTTTAGGTTTATTCATGTTTATTCCCACCGATACGATAAACTTAACTAAATCTATACAATTCAATCAAATTTACACAAGTTAGTGCTTCATCGTGTTCTCGCAGCCCCAAAGGGACGAGGGGTATAACACTCCACACGAGGCAGTATCGTTACCTCCTATTATCAAGCATTTATTTTACCCATCTTGATAAATTTATCGACGCATTTACATCCCTATCGTGATGGCTATTGCACCCAACACAACACCACTCACGTATTTTTAAACTCCACTGTCCTTCCGGTTGAACTGAATGGTTGTATTTTACTCCGCAACATGAACAAATCTTGCTTGAGGCGAACCATTTATCAGCTTTTACATACGCAATGCCGTACTTCTCGCACTTGTATGACAAACATTGAAAGAAGAAGTTTAATTTTTGAGAGGAAAGTGCCTTCGATAGTTTTTTGTTTTTTAACAGGTTTGAGATAGGTAAGTCTTCCACAACAATTCTCCTTGGTTTGGTTTTCACCAATTTAGCTGTTGCTTGATGGATATGGTTATTTCGGATATTCGTAATTTTCCTAGATAACCGCAGGTGCTCAGTTTTAGCTTTTTCATATCCGGCAGATTGAATTTTT
>NZ_NJGF01000058.1:0-15575 GCF_002209985.1 Bacillus sp. K2I17 | reverse complement strand
TGTTTCGTTCAGTTTTCAAAGAACTACTCGGTCGCTCATTTGCGACTTCCTTATGTTAACATCTTCATGTTTCAATGTCAACTAAGTTTTTTATTTCGTTTGCCGCGTTCTGCGTTATTGCATCGGCGACTTGTCCTATATTACACCTCTATACTCTAATCGTCAACATATTTTTCTAAAAAAATATAAAAAGGCTTATTTCTTTTAAAATAAGCCTTTTTATCAAATATCATTCTATTCATTTATTATTTTTCTATAATTGGTAACGAGACGATAAACTGAATAATACCATCCTCATATTCTGCTCGAATACTACCACCTTGCAGCTCAACAATACTTTTCGCAATCGCTAATCCAAGTCCCGATCCTTCTGTTACTCTACTTCTAGATTGATCCTTCTTATAAAAACGTTCAAACAAACTCCCTAGCTCTTCTCTCGTAAACTCTTCACTATGATTCGCAATTACAATTTGTATATCCCGGCGCTGCCTTTGAAGAGAAACTTTTATCTCCCCATCATCTTTACTATACTTAATCGCGTTCATTAATAGATTATCAAATACACGTACCATCTTTTCCGAATCAACCGCTGCATAGGCACGTTCCTCAGGAAACTTCTTAACAAACGCAAGTCCATGCTCTTCTGCCTGCGGTACTAACTCTTCTATTAATTGCTCCAATAACTCATTTATACAAACCTCTTGTTTTTCTAATACAACTTGCTCATTTGTTAACTTCGTATACTCAAATAAATCTTCTATTAAATTCTTTAACTGCTCCGACTTCGCAAAAGCAATTCTCGTATACTCATCATGTTGTTCTTTATTTTCATATTTAGAATCTCGAAGTAATCGCAAGTAACCCATAATAGAAGTCAGTGGTGTACGCAAATCGTGAGATACATTCGTAATAAGCTCATTCTTTTGCTTCTCTAATTTACGTTCCTTTTCTATATTATTCATAAGCTCTTCTGCCATATTATTAATATTCTCAGTTAAAGACGCAATCTCGTCCTCACCTTTCTTCTCAATACGATACGCTAAGTTGCCTTTTTCTATTTCCTTTACACCTTGTGCCATCGCTTCAATTTGCTTCATCTTTCTCTTTGTTATATAGAAGAAAGAGAAAATAAATACGAGTACACCTATGCAAAATGGAAACGGCCCTTCTTGCGTATCATATATTACTTCACCTTCTGGAATCCCACTAACAAACATGTATAAATTCTTATCTTCTATTGTAATAGGTGCAAAAGCTATAAATTCTTTTCTTGTACTTTCAAATGCATCTTGGCCATTTGAATAGTTGATCGCAAATGATGCTGCATTACGAATCGTATTATGCAAATCAATTTGCTCTTCTTGCGCCTGCTTCGTTTTATATAAAACTTTACCGCTCTCGTCAGTAACCAATATTTTTAAAGCTCTAGGTCCTCGCTCTAAACTTTGGTTCTCCCTTTCGATCATATCGGATATAGCTTCTAATTTATTTTCATGAACCGAACTATTTGCCGCTCCTTGAGCTTGTTGATTAATCTCCTCCATACCAGCCCGATAATCGATCATCGCCTTCCGATTCGCATTCTCAAAAAACGGCGCTGCTGCCTTTGCTGACAAAAGACCTAATAGCGCACAAGCAGTAAACGCAGTAATAAGTTGAATTCGCACACTCCGTTTCACACTCTTCATTATCTTTCCAATTAATTCTCGAAATTTCCTAACATAAGTAAATGGATTAAATATCTTTTTCAATCTTATACCCCACTCCCCATACTGTTTTTATATATATTGGCTTCCTTGGATTCTCCTCAATCTTTTCACGCACTTTCCGAATATGAACCATTACCGTGTTATCCGACTGGAAAGATCTTTCGTTCCAAACCTTTTCATAAATTTGTTCCGCGCTAAAGACCATCCCCGGATTACGAGCTAGTAATTCTAAAATCGAAAATTCCCTCGGGGTCAGTTTCACTTCTTCTCCATCCACAATGACTGTATGAGTGGAGATGTTTATTTTCATCTCTCCAATTTCTAACTCGTCCTCATTTTGAAGAGCAAAACCATTCATCTTCATATAACGACGTAACTGAGATTTAATCCTTGCGATTAACTCTAACGGATTAAATGGTTTCGTTACGTAATCATCTGCACCTGTTGTTAATCCTAAAATTTTATCCATATCTTGCGTTTTCGCAGAAAGCATAATAATCGGCATTTCTTTCGATTCTCTTACTTTCATACACATATGAATACCATCTACCTTTGGCATCATAATATCTAATACGACTAGATGTACTTCATTTTCTTCTAGTAAACGTAATCCTTCTTCTCCGTCTCCTGCTTGCAACACTTTATATCCTTCATTCTTTAAATAGATTGTAATAAGATTTCTAATTTCTTTTTCATCATCTACGACAAGTATTGTTTCGTGCGCCACAATATCTCCCCCATCACTTTTTTAATCCCTAACTTCTATTATAGGAAAACTTCTGAAGAAAAACGCTCGGAAATCCTTAAGATTTTCTGAAGACGCAAAAAAGGTCTAGACTCCCCTTAAGTCTAGACCTTTCAAAAAACCCCTTTTATTTACGAACGTAGATGAAATATAGTACGAATAAAACTCCCATAACATACATAATTGGATGAATCTCTTTACGACGACCACTTACTACCATTGTAATTGGATAGAAGATAAACCCGATTGCAATCCCTGTCGCAATACTATACGTAAGTGGCATTGAAATGATTGTAAAGAATGCTGGTACTGCAATCTCGAATTTCTTCCAATCAATTTCGCCTAAAGATGAAACCATCAAGATCCCTACAATAATTAATGCTGGCGCTGTTACAGCTGGTGTTACAACGCTTAATAATGGCGAGAAGAATAGTGCCAGCAAGAAGAATCCTGCTGTTACAACTGCTGTAAATCCAGAACGTCCACCCGCTGCTACCCCTGCAGAAGATTCAATGTAAGACGTTGTTGTTGATGTACCTAAGATCGCACCGATTACAGTTGCAATCGCATCTGCAAATAATGCTTTTCCTGCACGTGGTAATTTATTGTTCTTCATTAATCCAGCTTGATTCGCAACCGCTACAAGTGTACCTGCTGTATCAAAGAAATCGATAAAGAAGAACGTTATAATAACAATCACCATTTGAACAGTGAAAATATCTCCGAAGTGAGTTAACGCCACACCGAACGTTGGTTCTAGACTCGGTATTGCTCCCACTACAGCTTTTGGAGTATCAATTAATCCTGTCGCTACTCCTAAAATTGCTGTAAGAATCATACCGTAGAACACTGCACCATTAACTTTCTTAATCATGAAGATGATTGTAGTAACAACCCCGAAGATTGCTAGTAACGTTGTGCCCTTTGTTAAATCCCCCAACCCAACAAGAACAGCATCATTTTTCACGATAATTCCGGCATTTTGGAAGCCAAGGAAGGCAATGAATAATCCGATACCTGCCGCTACTGCAAACTTTAACTCTGATGGAATTGCATTAATGATTTTTTCACGAATACCTGAAGCTGTAAGAATAATAAAGATAATACCTGACATTAACGTTCCAGCAATTGCTGTCTGCCATGGAATACCCATCGTTAACACTGCCGTATAAGCAAAGAACGCGTTAATTCCCATACCCGGCGCCAAAGCAATCGGATACTTCGCGAATATCCCCATAATTAACGAACCAATCGCTGCTGCTAATGCTGTAGCAACGAATACTGCACCCGGATCCATTCCTGTACCTGCTGGTAACCCTTTAACATTTCCAAGTGACAGCGTAGCAGGATTGACAAATAGTACATAAGCCATAGATAAAAATGTCGTTAAACCTGCTATGAACTCTGTTTTATAATTTGTACCGAGTTCATCAAACTGAAAATAGCGTTTCATCTTACGTTTCCCCCGTTATATGATTACTCGCCGTAATCTCCCTAGCCCTCTTTTATCTATTAAAAATAAAAAAGGCTTCCATTGCATATACATGGAAGCGTTCTATGAATAAAGACAAGTTTACCCTCATCTTTATCTAAACGCCTCGTAGTCAAGCCATTTACGGTAGCTAGGTAGAAACTTTCGGGCCATATCCCCGATATTATACGACGGCATAATATTCACTTTTCGTTTGAATTACATACTCATATTAACTCGATGAAGTAGTTTTGTCAATTTAAAAACGAACATTTTTACAAACTTTCGCATTTTCGTTCGTATTAAGAGCAAAACACAAAAGATCCATCTATGCATGAGCAATAGATGGATCTTTTTTTATAATACTATTCCCACTCGATAGTTGCTGGTGGCTTACTTGTTATATCATACACGATACGGTTAACGTGTTTTACTTCGTTTACGATACGTACAGAGATTTTCTCTAATACGTCCCAAGGGATACGTGCCCAGTCAGCTGTCATACCGTCGATAGATGTCACTGCGCGGATACCTACTGTGTAATCGTAAGTACGCTCATCACCCATAACACCTACGCTACGCATACCAGGAAGCGCAGTGAAGTATTGCCAAACTTCGCGGTCTAAGCCCGCTTTAATAATTTCTTCACGTAAAATCGCATCAGATTCACGAACGATTTCTAATTTCTCTTCTGTGATTTCACCTAATACACGAATACCAAGACCAGGGCCTGGGAATGGTTGACGCCATACAATTTCATCAGGAATTCCTAGTTCTGATCCTAATACACGTACTTCATCTTTAAATAACGTGTTTAAAGGCTCAATTAATTTGAACTGCATGTCTTCTGGAAGACCACCAACGTTATGGTGAGATTTAATTGTTTGTGCAGTTGCTGTACCACTTTCAACGATGTCTGTATAAAGTGTACCTTGCGCTAGGAAGTCCATTCCTTGTAATTTAGAAGCTTCATCATCAAATACGTAAATGAATTCATTACCGATGATTTTACGTTTTTGTTCTGGATCTTCTACACCTTTTAACTTGTTCATGAAGCGTTCTTGTGCATCCACTTTAATAACGTTCATGTGGAAGCCTTCGCTGAATGTTTTCATAACGCCTTCTGCTTCACCTTTGCGAAGTAAGCCGTGGTCAACGAAAATACATGTTAATTGATCGCCGATTGCTTTATGAATTAATACTGCTACAACAGAAGAGTCTACACCGCCGCTAAGTGCGCATAGTACTTTTTTGTCTCCAACAGTTTCACGGATTTTCTCTAATTCTACTTCGATAAAGTTCTCCATGTTCCATCCTTCAGAACAACCACATACGCCGAATACGAAGTTTTTAATTAAATCATTACCGTGCTCAGAATGACGTACTTCTGGGTGGAATTGTACACCGTATAAGTTTTTGTCTTCATTGCTCATACCAGCAATTGGACAAGACTCACTTGTTGCATCTACTACGAATCCTTCAGGTAAACCAGTTACTAAGTCACCATGGCTCATCCATACAACTTGCTCTTCTGGAAGGTTCGCATATAATTTTGATTCGTTCTCTACTTTAAGAACAGCTTTTCCGTACTCACGGTGGTTTGCACGTTCTACTTTCCCACCGAAGTGTTGCGTCATAAGCTGCATACCGTAACAAATACCGAAGATCGGTAATCCTAGTTCAAAGATTTTTTCATCACAATGTAATGCGCCTTCACCGTATACACTATTTGGTCCACCAGAGAAGATAATCCCTTTTGGATTCATTGCTTTAATTTCTTCTGCAGTAATTGTATGTGGATGAAGTTCACTGTATACACCGAACTCACGAATTCGACGTGCTATTAACTGATTGTACTGACTCCCAAAATCTAAAACGATAATTGTATCATGCTGCTTCTTCAAAATAATCACCCCAACGTTAGTTCTCGTATATAAATATTTTTACCAATTAGGCAAAAAGCATTACTAATATAATAAAAAAAGCCAGTCCTCCGCCTCTAGTCTCATAACAAAGAAAAGGCAGGGGTCTGGCTTTATAAAGAAAGATAGTCTTCCGCTCTTTATAAATATAAGACGCACTGCCTTCATAGTCAGGTTGTTTACGGTAACCCGGTAGAGACTCTCAAACCATATCATCGAGGATATATGAAGGATTTTTTTATATTATCTCCCTAGATTCTAACAATGAAGTATCGATATGGTCAAGAGAGAAAGCGACAAAATTCTACAGAAATTAATTTCCTTTTCTAAAAAACATAAAAAAACATCCATTTCTATATAGAAATGGATGTTTTTCGAGCAAACGGAATTACATCATTCCGCCCATACCGCCCATGCCCATGCCGCCCATGTCAGGCATTGCTGGTGCATTTGGTTCTGGCTTGTCAGCAACTACAGCTTCAGTCGTTAAGAACATAGCTGCAACAGATGCTGCGTTTTGAAGTGCAGAGCGAGTTACTTTAGCTGGATCTACGATACCAGTTTCAAGCATGTTAACCCACTCGCCAGTAGCTGCGTTGAAACCAACGCCTACTTTTTCGCCTTTTAGACGCTCTACAACTACAGATCCTTCTAGACCAGCGTTGATTGCGATTTGACGAACTGGCTCTTCTAGTGCGCGAAGTACGATGTTGATACCTGTTGCTTCGTCGCCTTCAGCTACGATAGAAGCTACTTTCGTGTATACGTTCATAAGTGAAGTACCACCACCAGCAACGATACCTTCTTCTACTGCTGCACGAGTTGAGTTAAGTGCATCTTCAATGCGAAGTTTGCGCTCTTTTAACTCAGTTTCAGTTGCTGCACCTACTTTAATTACTGCTACGCCACCTGCAAGTTTTGCAAGACGCTCTTGTAATTTTTCACGATCGAATTCAGAAGTAGTTTCTTCTAATTGCGCGCGGATTTGACCGATGCGAGCTTCGATTTGTTGTGAATTTCCGATACCTTCAACTACAGTTGTGTTTTCTTTCGTTACAACAACTTTACCAGCACGTCCTAAAGATTCAATTGTAGCAGATTTTAAGTCACGACCTAATTCTTCAGTGATTACTTCGCCACCAGTTAAGATTGCGATATCTTCTAGCATTGCTTTACGACGGTCACCAAATCCAGGAGCTTTAACAGCTACTACATTGAATGTACCACGAAGTTTGTTCACTACTAATGTAGCTAAAGCTTCGCCTTCTACGTCTTCAGCGATGATAAGAAGTGGTTTACCTTGTTGTACCACTTGCTCTAATACTGGTAAGATTTCTTGGATGTTAGAAATCTTCTTATCAGTAATTAAGATGTATGGGTTATCAAGAACTGCTTCCATTTTGTCAGAATCAGTAATCATGTAAGGAGATGCATATCCACGATCAAATTGCATACCTTCTACTACGTCTAATTCTGTTGTAAATCCTTTAGATTCTTCTAAAGTAATAACGCCGTCGTTACCAACGCGCTCCATTGCTTCAGCGATTAATTGACCTACTTCTTCGTCAGCTGCAGAAATAGCAGCTACTTGTGCGATAGAAGATTTGCCTTCGATTGGTTTAGAAATCTCTTTTAATTCTGCAATTGCAGCAGTAACAGCTTTTTCGATACCTTTACGAAGACCCATTGGGTTCGCACCAGCTGTTACGTTTTTAAGACCTTCACGAATCATAGCTTGTGCTAATACAGTTGCAGTTGTTGTTCCGTCACCAGCTACATCATTTGTTTTGCTAGCAACTTCTGCTACTAATTTTGCACCCATGTTTTCGAATGCATCTTCTAATTCGATTTCTTTTGCGATTGTTACACCATCATTTGTAATAAGTGGTGAACCAAATTTTTTCTCAAGTACAACGTTACGACCTTTTGGTCCAAGCGTTACTTTTACTGCGTTTGCAAGAGTGTCGACACCGCGAAGCATCGAACGACGTGCTTCTTCACTAAATTTAATATCTTTTGCCATAATAATTGACCCCCTTGAATTTTTTAAGATTTATATAATTAACCGATAACTGCTAAAATGTCACTTTCACGTAAAATCAAGTAGTCAGTACCTTCATATTTTACTTCAGTACCTGCATATTTTGAGAAGATGATAAGATCACCTGCAGCTACCTCTAGAGCAACACGCTCACCATTTTCAAGCACTCGACCAGTACCTACTGCAATAACTTTACCCTCTTGTGGTTTTTCTTTTGCAGTGTCTGGTAATACAATACCACTTGCTGTTTTTTCTTCTGCTTGAACAAGCTCAATTACAACGCGATCACCTAATGGCTTTAGCATGAACAATAACCTCCTCATTTTGTTATGTAAATTTTATTTATTAGCACTCAAGTCACCCGAGTGCTAACACACTTATAATAATAAATAATCTCAATTTCTTTTGCAAGTAAAAAAATCATAATTTTTTCGCAAATTAAGCTATACACTTTTCTATATAGAGTCCCTCTTCTTCTACCTTTACTATATGAATCGTTGTTTCCCCTATTCGTATGTTACAATATGAAAGGACACCCTAAGTTGTTTTCGCTATACACACAACTTTCTCCTGTCTTCTATTATAATTTCAAATAAGGATTTACGAAAAAAACATAATTTAAGCGAGGTTTATATCGTAGGTAGCATACTTACATGTTATCCTACCTTATCTCATACACTAGAGTTAGAAAGGATGGTTAAACCATTTGAAAAAACAATATTGGTGGGTTATCGTTACATACATTTTAATGCAGTTATCATCCATTGTTGGATTACCACTTCTGCTGAAAACTGGACTTTATGATAACAGGGGATTTACTAGAGAAGAGAAATTTCAACTCATAACTGGCCACTGGGCAATCATTAGCTTCTTTATTGCATTATGTATCGTACTTTGGTTACTTAGAACAGATATTCGTGACAGACGTTTAGATACAATGCGCTCTACTGTTCCAGCTACGATTGGTTGGATTTTTATCGGTTTCTTCCTAGCATTTTTCTCACAAAGTATTGCCGGTATGATAGAAATACGTGTATTAGGAATTAAACCTGGATCAGAAAATACAGCAAGACTTATGGATATCGCAAAAACGACACCTTGGTTCCTTATCGTTATCTCTATAATAGGACCTATTTTGGAAGAAATCGTATTTAGAAAAATTTTATTTGGTACACTTTATAAGAAGTTTAACTTCTTTATTGCTGCTATCATTAGTTCTCTTGTATTCGCAGCAATTCATTTTGATTTCACTCACTTATTGGTATACACTTCTATGGGACTCGTATTCGCCTTTTTATATGTAAAAACGAAGCGTATTATCGTCCCTATCGCAGCTCATGTTGCAATGAATACATTAGTTGCAGTTGCTCAAGTTTTAATGAGCAATGAACAAATTCAAGAAATGATTAAAGAAGCTGAAAAAATGCAAGGCTTTATCGGAGGATTTTTAGTATGAGGAACTCACCATTGTTCATGGCTGCATTGTACTTCCTTCTAGGATGTATCTTTACACGCTTCGCCATTACGAACGTAACAGATACAATCTGGAATATGTGGACAATACTATTTGCAGTTATGGCAACAATTGATTTTAATTTGGCACTTCGCCTTATCTTAGTTAAATTCACAAAGAAAAAACAATAATAAAACGCAGAGGTCGCTTCCTCTGCGTTTTATTGTGGATAATTCTTTAAAAAGTAAACAAGTGTTTGTAACTCTACCGCTAAATCAATATGGTGAATTCTTATATTATCTGACACATTTAAGCGCGCTGGTGTGAAATTTAAAATACCATGCACGTTCGTTTCTGCCAATCTATCTGCTACAGATTGTGCTACTGTAGCGGGTACTGTTAATATTGCCACTTGTATATCAGTTGATAAACGTTCTTCTAATTCATCTAAATGATATACAGGAATGCCCCCGATTTCTGTCCCGACTTTCTCTTCACTAACATCAAACGCCATTTCAATTTTTGTATTATTGTTTTTCGTGAAATTATAATGTAAGAAAGCGGTCCCTAAATTACCTACTCCAATAAGTGCTACACGTGTTATATCATCTTGGTCGAGTGTTTCACGGAAAAATGATAATAAATAATTTACGTTATATCCATAACCTTTTTTCCCTAACGCTCCAAAATATGAAAAATCTCTTCGAATCGTTGCGGAATCAACTTTTACCGCTTCACTCAATTCGGCTGATGAAACACGTTGCTTACCAGAAAGAGATAAGTTTTGGATAAATCGATAGTATAGAGGCAATCGTTTGGCAGTGGCCTGTGGAATTTTTTGCTGCTCCATATAACCTCTCCTCTCTTCCTATCTTTATTCATATACTTGAATCAAATACAGAAGTTTAGCACTCATGAATTTCCCTGTATAATAAAGAGAAGAAGTATTCTCTCTTTATTTTAAACTATACACTATTTTTAGTATGATTGAGAAATATAAACATGGCAAAGTTAAGAAATTATTTGAGGTGAAAACATTGATTTTATTACAAGTAAACGCGCTTACGAAATTATACGGTGCCGAAACGATTCTTGCAAACATAAAATTGGAAGTTCAAACGAAAGATCGCATCGCATTAGTCGGACGAAATGGGGCCGGAAAATCTACACTATTAAAAATAATAGCTGGTGAGCTATCTCATGATGGTGGCGAAATTATAAAACCAAAAGATGTCTCAATCGGATATTTAGCTCAAAATACCGGGTTAGAAACGTCTTTAACAATTTGGGATGAAATGTTAACCGTCTTTACACACTTGCAGCAAATGGAGACAAAACTTCGAAGGCTAGAGCAAGAGATGGGAAAAGAAGAAAACTTTTCAAACGAGGCTACATATGAAAGATTATTAGCTGATTATGACCAATTGCAATTAGATTATAAAGATCAAGGTGGATATCAATATGAAGCAGATATTCGCTCGATTTTAAGTGGTCTTGGCTTCCCAGTTGAAACGCACCAGACGACGATTTCTACATTAAGCGGTGGACAAAAAACACGATTAGCTCTTGGTAAATTATTATTAACGAAACCAGACCTACTTATTTTGGACGAGCCTACAAACCATTTAGACATCGAAACATTAACATGGCTTGAACAATATTTACAAGGCTATCCTGGCGCAATACTAATCGTTTCCCATGACCGTTATTTCTTAGATAAACTCGTTACACAAGTATATGAAATTTCGAATAAAGAAAGCAGACGATTTGTTGGTAACTACAGTAAATATTTAGACTTAAAATCAGCATTATACGAGCAAGAAATGAAACGTTATGAAAAACAACAAGATGAAATCGCTAAGCTTGAGGATTTCGTTCAAAAAAATATAGCGCGCGCATCTACGACAAAACGTGCTCAAAGCCGTCGTAAACAATTAGATAGAATGGAATTATTGACTAGACCATTAGGTGATTCTAAGTCAGCATCCTTCCACTTCGATATCGAAAAACAAAGTGGAAATGATGTTTTACAAGTAAAGGATGCAACTATCGGCTATGATGATGATCCGATTATTGAACATGTAACTATGCGCTTAACTCGCGGGGATAGCGTTGCTTTAGTTGGTCCAAACGGAATTGGGAAATCCACATTATTAAAATCACTTGTGAATAAGTTACCACTATTAAATGGTGATGTTTCTTTCGGATCCAATGTATCTGTTGGTTATTATGATCAAGAACAAGCAAACTTAACATCTTCTAAGCGAGTTTTAAATGAGTTATGGGATGAATATCCATTGCAGCCCGAAAAAGAAATTCGCACGATATTAGGTAACTTCTTATTCACAGGGGATGATGTACTAAAACCAGTATCTTCTCTTAGTGGTGGACAAAAAGCTCGATTAGCTCTTGCAAAACTTATGATGCAAAAATCAAATTTATTAATTCTCGATGAACCTACGAACCATCTTGATTTAAATAGTAAAGAAATTTTGGAGAATGCTTTAATTGATTATCCAGGCACCCTTCTATTTGTTTCACATGACCGCTACTTTATTAATCGTGTAACGACGACCGTTGTTGAGTTGTCAACAGAAGGTGCACAAGAGTATTTAGGCGATTACGATTACTATGTGGAGAAGAAAAATGAAATGATTGAACGTGCAGCATTTGAACAACAAGAACAGCAAGAAAACCAAGCACCTGTTCAAAAAACTGTAGCGCAAGAAAAATTAAATTATCTCGAAGAAAAAGAGCGTAAACAATTAGAACGTCAACGCACTCGAAAAATTGAGGAACTAGAACAAAATATTGTAGAATTTGAAGAAGAAATTGCTACGTTAGAAGATCAACTTTGCTTACCAGAAATATACGCAGATTATGAAAAGGCTAGTGAAATTACAACGAAAAAGCAAACACTACAAGAGCAACTTGATGCTTGTATGGCAGAATGGGAAGAATTACATTTATAAGAGTATGAATAAGAAGGATGTCTCATAAGTCGGGATTTTTGACTATGCGACATCCTTTTTATCTTCTAGCTGGGGTATAAACGATTCGACACGACATACCGATTTACCGACAAAGTTTGACAATGTTGGCTCGCCCCTATAATAAGGGTACATTTCAAAATGTTTTTTAGAGATATCTTCTTGCGATTTATTTCCCAAAAAAGAATACATTCAAAGGTCAGACTTCTTCTACTTTATCCACAGGTTTATACACATATCCACCTTTATAAAATAAACCCCAAAATAACTTTTCCACATTATCCACAACTTCCAAAAAAGTTATCAACATTTTATATACACAATAAAACCCACATTATCAACAGATAATATGGGTTTTATCCACAAGCTGTGGTTAATTTTGTGCATAACTATTCTTCAATATCTAATCCTGGATTTGCATTTAGAGCTAATGTAGCACGTTTTCCTTGTTCATATGCAATTGTACCTGCGGCTGCAATCATCGCTGCATTATCGGTACATAAAGATAGTGGAGGAATAATTAGCTCGATATTTTCTTTTGTCGCAAATTCCGCTTCCAAACGTGCGCGAAGTCCTTTATTCGCAGCTACTCCACCAGCAAGAAGCAGTTGCTTTACGTTATACGCTTCTGCTGCACGAGATGCTTTCGTTACAAGCACATCTATTACACTCGCTTGGAAACTTGCTGCTAAATCTTCCGGTGCAATTTCTATCCCGCGTTGTTTCGCGTTATGCACAGTGTTGATAACTGCTGATTTCAATCCACTGAAACTGAAATCATACGAATCAGGTTCTAGCCATGCACGAGGCAAATCGATTGTCGGTTCCCCTTCATGTGCAAGGCGATCAATGTGAGGACCACCTGGATATGGCATGGATAATGTTCGAGCTACTTTATCATATGCCTCTCCAGCTGCATCATCTCTTGTTTCACCAATCACTTCGAATGAACCATGTTCTTTCATATAAACAAGCTCCGTATGTCCACCAGATACAACAAGTGATAGTAGTGGGAATTGAACTTCTTTTACTAAACGGTTCGCATAAATGTGCCCAGCTATATGATGAACACCCACTAGAGGAATATCATGTGCAAAAGCCACTGCTTTCGCTGCATTTACCCCTATTAAAAGCGCTCCTACTAACCCAGGTCCTTCTGTTACAGCAATTGCATCAATATCATCAAATGTGATATTTGCTTCTTTTAAAGCTTCTTCTAACACAACTGTAATTTCTTCTACATGATGACGGGATGCAATCTCTGGTACAACTCCGCCAAAACGTTTATGACTTTCAATTTGTGATGCAACGACATTCGCAATAATTTCCGTTCCATTTTTAACAACTGCTACTGCTGTTTCATCACAACTTGTTTCAATACCAAGTATAATCGTATTTTTTTCCATTATATATTCACCCACATTACGAGACCATCTTCCTGATTGTCTGCATAGTATCGTTTACGAATTCCACCATTTTGAAATCCGTATTTTCTGTATAACTGTTTTGCTACTTCATTTGATACACGTACTTCAAGCGTCATCGTTTTTACCCCTAAATCTTTCGCTTCGGAAATAACTTCTTTCAATAAAGCATCCCCTAGCTTTTGACCTCTGTATTCTGGCAAAATAGCTACATTTGTTATATGTGATTCATCAATAATTATCCACAATCCACAATACCCAATTACACGACCATCTTTTTCTAGCACAACATAATGTGCATGTTCATTCGTCGTTAACTCACGGTGAAAGGCATCTGCAGTCCAAGGAGTTGAAAAAGACGCTTCTTCAATAGCTACAATTTGAGCGATATCATCGAGTTCCATCTTCCTAAATATCATATCCATCTTCTGCAAGCTCCTACTTGTTTTGACTTTCTAACCACTTTGTTTCAGCTTCAGCTAAACGAAGATAACTAGGAACAAATGAATGTACATCTTGTTCTTCTTTTTGTAACCCTAAGAAAGCTAACTCACTTGGTCTTGGGTTATTTTTAGTGAAGGGAGCAAATACAGCTTGGTTGCCTAAATGTTCGATAATCGTCTCTTTGTGCAGTTTAACATCGTTACCAATAAATAAAACAGGCTTTCCTGTATCTTTTAACATTTGCAACCAGTCTACAATAAGGATGATTCGGTCTTCTTCTATAGAAGTTAAATGCTCTCCTTCATATGTATATAACCCAGTATAAATTTGTCCGCGTCTTCCATCGAATAAAGGACAGATTAATCCATCAAAATTAGCACCGTTTGCAGCCACTACTTCTAAACTTGATACACCTACAATTGGTATTTGAAGTGACCAAGCTAATGTTTTTGCAGCTGTCACACCTATGCGAACACCTGTATATGATCCAGGTCCAGCAGCTACAACTATTTTAGTTAATTCTTTCGGTTTTACACCACATTCTTTTAACAATTTCTCTACAGCTGGCATAAGACGTACAGAATGGTTTTTTGTTAAGTTTGTAATGATTTCCCCAATTACGTTTCCTTCCTCAATAAGGGATACACCCATTACGTAATTTGAAGTATCAATTGCTAGTACTTTCATCTTGTAATAGCTCCTCACATAATCTAATATATCGATCTCCAATTGGCTCGAGTACAATTTTCCTTGTATCATCTCCAGCATGGAATAAACTAATTTGTAACTTCTCATTCGGTAAAAATGCTTCTATTAAATGAGCCCATTCTACTACGGTAATTCCTTCACCGTAGAAATACTCATCAAAACCTAAGTCCTCTTCACTTTCTGCTAAGCGATACACGTCCATATGATATAGCGGCAATCTCCCTTTATATTCTTTAATAATATTAAAGGTAGGACTATTTACAACTCTTTTCACTCCAAGACCTTTTGCTAGTCCTTTTGTAAAAGTTGTCTTACCAGCCCCTAGATCTCCTTCTAAAATAATTACATCTTGTGCCCCGACAAGTCCACCTAGTTTTTCTGATAATCTTTGTGTTTCCTCAGAAGAGTTTGTTGTTATTTCATATTTACTCACAGACTTCACCTACTTTACTCACAATGTTCTCTGCTCTTTATTATACAGGTTTTGAATATATAAAAAAGTCCTTAGGAGTTTTCCTAAGGATAGTTTGACTGTCTTTATTAGTTTTTTGTTAAAACAAATAAAAAAATACGAAACAACATGTTTCGTTCTTTTCTTTATATAAAATGGCGGTCCCGACCGGGGTCGAACCGGCGATCTCCTGCGTGACAGGCAGGCATGTTAACCA
>NZ_NJGF01000057.1:0-16113 GCF_002209985.1 Bacillus sp. K2I17 | reverse complement strand
GCTGGTTCTTTTGGCTCTTCTTTTGATTCTTCAACTTCTTTTGCTGGTTCTTTTTCTTCTTCTTTTTCAACTATATTCTGGATTACTGTTCCGTTAAAACTTATACTAATTTCATCCGAATCTAAATCAAATTTATACACCTTTTCACCTGGAGTACTCCATTTTATTACTCGGTTATTAAATGTTCCACCCTCACTTGTCAGTTTAATATTCTCAATAATTTCTCCTTCTAAATCATATACAGGAACTTGAATTTCTTCATTTACTTTTGCTTCATCTAAAAAGATTTTCTGTCTGCCGGCATCAATTGAAAACCATTGGCCTAATTGTATTAACGGCCTTACATCACGAATCTCATTTCCAGCTAATTTTAAACTGAGTAGGTCTAACATTGGGCTAAGAACTGAAACATCTTTAATTTGATTATCAGCAAGATTTAACCACTGTAAACTTTTTAATGAAGATAGTGGTGTTATATCTTCAATCTGATTATGAGATACATTCACATCGTTCAACTTTTCTAAGTTTGAGATAAATTCAATATTCTTCAAACCTACTCCTTCTAAAGTAAGTTTTTCTAAGTTCATCATATATTCTAAACCTGTTATATCTTTTATATTTTCCCCTTTTTCTTTAAGTATCTCTAATTTTTTAATCTGCAATAAATCTTCTTTTGTGATAGGAGCGTTTAAATTCTCTCTACCTAAATTCTCTTTATTAATATGTTGTTGTAAAGTTTTATCAAGAATTATATTTTCCTTTTGTTCATCATTTCCTTTTATTTCATCTAACCTTTCAACAACATTTTGAATTACTGTTCCATTAAACTTAATACGATTCTCTTCTGGTTTTATATCCAACAGAAATTCGTATGTTTTTTCACCAGTAGTACTCCATTTAACAGAACCATTATTAACTACTCCATCTCCATTCTTTAATTGAACAGTATCGAGTGGCTCTCCTTGTAAATTATAGATAGGTATTTTAACTTCCTTATCTTTTTCTACATCATCTAAAAAGATTTGTTGTCTTTGAATATCAATGTACATTCTTTTCCCTAACTCTTGAACCGGTCTAACATCACGAATTTCATTTGACCCTAGCTTTAAATCGTATAAACCTTTTAAGTGGCTAAGTGGCGTTATGTCTGAGATATAGTTTTCTTCTAAATTAAGTGATTGTACGGTAGACAATCTTGATACAGGTTCGATGTTTTCTAATTCATTTTTAGAAAGATCTAACTCTACTAACTTTTTCATTGGTGTAATATGTTCAATATTAGTCAGTCCATTGTTGCTTAAAGATAAACTCTTCACATTCTTCAATTGCTCAATCCCAGCAAGATTAGCATTACTAATTTGATTATTTGCTACAGTCAAAGTCTTTAAAGTTGTTACTGTAAATAATGGTTTAATATCTTTTATATAATTACTATTTAAATCTAGCATTTTGATCTTCTTCATTTGACTCAATGGGCTTAAATCCGAGATTTTATTGTTTCTCAAGCTTAAACTTTCGATATGTTCTAACTCAGCCAAAGGTCCAATATCTTTAAGTTCACCATAAGTTATACTTAATGATTTCAATTGTCTCAAACTCGAGATAAATTGTATATTTTCTAACTTAACTTCTTCCAATGTTAAGGTTTCTAAGTTCGTCATATATTCTAAACCAGTTACGTCTTGTATTCCTTTACTTTTCGCTTCAACGACTATTAAAGATTTAACTTTTAATAAATCTTCCTTAGTTATTGGCGTATTTAGATTCTCTCTATTTAAATTATACTTATTAATATGCCTTTGTAATTGCTTATCTAATATTACATTTCCGTCTTCATCCTGTTGATCCTCTTTATTTTCCTTTTGCTTTTCTGGAACATTATTTTCTAAATTTAAAGCATTTACTTCAAACTGCACTTGATATTTATTATCATAGGCCATTGTCGGAATATAAATATGCATTTGCATATTATATCTTTTTCCTAATTCTCCTACTTCAAACTGAATCACTTTCGTTCCGTTTTTCTTTTTATCTTCTGATATTACTTTTACATCATGAAACACACCAGGAGTATGAATATCTTCTGTTTTCAAGTATTTGAAGAAATCACTATCACTTAACGTTGCCGTTACCATTTTCTTTCCATTCTCAATCGTTAACTTAGGATCCTTTATATAAACAGCTGCCATAGACTCCTCATTCGTTTTATCTTTATATGCTTTCATAACAGCATCATATGTACCATCTTCTAAAGCA
Source organism: Bacillus sp. K2I17 (assembly GCF_002209985.1). Lineage (NCBI taxonomy): Bacteria > Bacillati > Bacillota > Bacilli > Caryophanales > Bacillaceae > Bacillus > Bacillus sp. K2I17. Next base: position 13,857 of record NZ_NJGF01000057.1, on the reverse strand, counting down.
TAGCCCTTTTTATTAGCCTCAATTGCTACTGCCGCTAAAGCAGGCGTTGAATACGTGGCAAATGGAAGTGATAACGCCGCAGCGATAATCATCGCATTTATATGTTTTCTTTTATTTTTTTTCAACTTTACATCTCCTCCAAAATATATAAATCTAAATGTAATCATATCTCGAATAAATGATAATGATTTTCATTATCAATGTCAACTAAAAAAATAAAAAGTTAACAAAAAAATAACCCCTTTTTAAGGGGGTTATGCCATTTTTTCTCCGGTTTCTTCTTTAAAAAAGCTCTTCATCGCATGGAATACGTCTGCTTTTTGCTTTAAAATATAATATCTAAAATTCTCATCTTTAATATTTTTATAGGCTGACATGAGGGTACTATGGCGGTTGTACTGGTTCACTTCCCCATATCCAAACATATTACACTTCTTCATTAACTCTTCGACAAGCTTTACACATCTAGCATTATCTGATGTTAAATTATCACCGTCTGAAAAATGGAATGGATAAATATTATAGCGGTCTGGTGAGTATTTATTATCAATTAGCTCGAGTGCTTTTTTATATACAGAAGAACATATCGTTCCGCCACTTTCTCCTTTTGAGAAAAACTCTTCCTCTGGAACTACTTTTGCCTCCGTATGATGGGCAATAAACTCAATATCTACTGTTTCATACTTCGTTCGTAGAAATCGCGTCATCCAGAAAAAGAAGCTACGTGCCATATATTTCTCCCATATTCCCATCGATCCACTCGTATCCATCATCGCTAATACAACAGCTTTTGAATCTGGCTTTAATACTTCATTCCAAGTACGGAACTTTAAATCTTCTTGGTGAATCGGATGAAAAGAGGCTTTACCACGCATCGCATTTCGTTTATATGCGGATATCATCGTTCGTTTCTTATCGATATTTCCCCATAATCCAGTCTTTCTAATGTCATTAAATTCAACATGTTCAATCCGGTTTTCATCTATTTCTTTTCTCTTTAAATTAGGCAGCTCTAACTCTTTGAAAAATGCTTGCTCTAATTCTAAAATAGAGACTTCAGCTTCATAATAATCTTCTCCAGCCGCCTCCCCTGCTCCTTGCCCTTTTCCTGGTCCTTTTTGCTTTTGACCACCTGATCCATCTCTCGCAACGACATCACCAACTTTGCTGTCACCATTTCCTTGCCCAACGTGTTTGTTTTTATCATAATTGTACCTAATCTTATATTCATCTAAAGAACGAATCGGTATTTTTACAACATCCTTACCATTAGACATAACTATGCTTTCTTCTGTTACAAGATCGGGTAAATTATTCTTAATTGCCTCTTGTACTTTTTCTTGATGGCGTTGTTGGTCGTCATATCCTTTGCGATGGAGGGACCAGTTTTCCTGTGAAATCGTATAATTTGGTTGGTTTTCTTCACCCATTTCTTTCCCTCCTTACTGTAATTGTCTTCCCTTATGAACAGTAAGCTAGAAATTTTGTTTTATACTGTGCAAGCTAGAATGAAAGATAACTGCCCATCGAAATTCATCCCATAAACATATATAACGTTTTTCATATAATACTCCGAGCATCCTAAACAAAATTTTGCCACTCACATACTAGAAAGAAATATTCAGCCGTTGATAAGAAAGAAACACAATGCATAGTTGCACACATTTACACTTTGCAACATATTGTATTGTGTTGGCTTTTTTCGTATGAATGGTTGGTTACTCTATCATATGCATATTGTAAAAATAATTGACAATAAATTCATGAAATTGTATCTTAATTTATTACATTTGGACAAGGTATGACACTTTACACATATAAATGGATAATAAAACGCTGTCCCGCAAAATACAAGAGACAGCGTTTTGTTATCAAACTATCGGTTTAGCAGACTACCTACATAGCGTAATAATTCATTCGCAGATGAAGAATTATAGCCGTGCTCATCAATTAAGCGTGCAACAACATCATTGATTTTCTTAAGCTGATTTTCGTCTGGCGTTTTCGTTGATGTTGTAATTTTCACTATATCTTTTAAATCAGCAAATAGTTTTTTCTGAATCGCTTCGCGAAGACGCTCATGTGAATTATAATCAAAGCGTTTTCCTTTACGCGCATAAGCAGAAATGCGAATTAAAATTTCTTCACGGAATGCTTTCTTAGCATTTTCTGAAATTCCAATTTGCTCCTCAATTGAGCGCATTAGCTTTTCATCTGGACTCATTTCTTCACCTGTTAATGGATCACGTAATTTCGATTTATTGCAATATGCTTCAACGTTATCTAAGTAATTATCCATAAGTGTCTTCGCTGATTCTTCATATGAATACACGAATGCTTTTTGTACTTCTTTCTTCGCAATTTCATCATATTCTTTTCTCGCTAATGAGATGAAATTCATATAACGCTCTCGATCTTCATTACTAATTGACGGATGCTGATCCAACCCGTCTTTGAGCGATCTAAGTACATCTAATGCGTTAATAGATGGTACCTCTTTTCGAATAATTGTAGAAGAAATTCGGTTAATAACATAACGAGGGTCAATACCTCTCATACCTTCATCTTGATATTCACGTTGCAGCTCCTCTACATCAATCGCATTATAGCCTTCTACCGTTTCTCCATCATATAAACGCATCTTTTTAATTAAATCAATATCTGGACGCTTCGGATCTTTTAAACGAGTTAAAATCGTAAACATTGCTGCAACGCGAAGTGTGTGCGGTGCAATATGCACATTGGATACATCACTTTCACGAATCATTTTTTCATAAATATGTTCTTCTTCACTCACTCGTAAATTGTATGGAACTGGCATTACAATAATTCTTGAGTGCAATGCTTCATTTTTCTTGTTTGCTATGAAGGAACGATACTCCGTTTCATTCGTATGCGCTACAATTAATTCATCTGCTGAAATAAGCGCAAATCTTCCCGCTTTGAAATTCCCTTCTTGCGTAAGCGATAATAAATGCCATAAAAACTTCTCGTCGCATTTTAACATCTCTTGGAATTCCATCATCCCACGGTTTGCCTTATTCAATTCTCCATCGAAGCGATACGCTCGTGGATCTGATTCTGAACCATATTCTGCGATTGTTGAAAAGTCCAGACTACCTGTTAAATCGGCGATATCTTGTGATTTAGGATCAGACGGGCTAAATGTACCAATCCCTGTACGGCGATCTTCCGAGAAGAAAATACGCTCTACAACTACATCCTCAATTCTTGAACCATATTCTTGCTCTAGACGCATTACGTTTAATGGCGATAAATTCCCTTCAATTCTAACTCCATACTCACCAAAGAAATCATCCCGTAAATGATGCGGAATTAAATGCAGTGGATCTTCATGCATTGGGCAGCCTTTAATTGCAAAAATTGCGCCTCGATCTGTTCGTGAATATGTTTCTAATCCTCGTTTCAGCATCGTAACTAATGTTGATTTCCCGCCACTAACAGGACCCATTAATAATAAAATACGTTTTCTAACATCTAATCGTTTTGCAGATGGATGAAAATATTCCTCCACAAGACGTTCTAAAGCATCCTCTAATCCAAATAGCTGATTACTAAAGAAGTTATACTTTCTTCTACCATCTACTTCTTCGATTCCAGCATCTTTTATCATATTGTAAATGCGAGAGTGTGCTGTTTGAGCCACCCATGGTCTTTCCTTCACAAGCTCTAAATACTCCGCAAACGTACCTTCCCATTGTAACCGTTCTTCTGCTGCTCGATGCTGTTCAATCTTTTTTAGAATATCCATTATAGCTCCTCCCCCATCTCCTTGTTCAATCGGATTATTATAAAAGGTATGCTAGGATGTCCTTAAACATTCTTTAAATCAAAATGAAATATACAGTAGTGCTATAAAATTCTCTCCAAAATTCAAAGAAAATTCTGTATAATATAGGTATTAAAGTTTTTACACCTCTATTCATTTTAAATAAATTCTTTTCTTCCAAGAACCTTACATACATTTTGATTCATATTTAAGATTCGTAAACTGAAAAATAGGAGGGATATTAGTATGAAATTATTATTAATTTTAGGTGTATCACTCACATTTCTTACAGCTATTTTCACATCTGGTTACAATGATAAACCCGGTACACAAAAAAAGTGATGTGCTTCTTAGCACATCACTTTTTTTATCAATCATTTATAATACACATTTTCCACATCATATTTTGATAAAGGTCGGCTATAATAATAACCTTGCACAAACTTCACATTCTTTTCCTTCAAAAATTGTATTTGTTCCGCCTTTTCTACACCTTCTGCAATTACATTCAATTCCAAAGTATGAGCTAAATGAATAATTGCAGCTGTAATATTCGTATCACGTTCATCCACATGTATACCTTCCATAAAAGAACGATCGATTTTCAACGTATCAATTGGATACGTTTTTAAATAACTTAAAGATGAATATCCCGTCCCAAAATCATCTAAATGAATCTTTAAATTTTGTTCTTTTAATTGTAGCAATACCCTTTTCGATATGTCTTTATGCATAAGGGCTCCTTCTGTAACCTCTATCGCTAATAGATGAGCTGGTACATTGTACTTATGTAACGCCCGTGTAATCATCTCTATTAATGTAATCGAGCGAAAGTGCCTGGCTGAAATATTAACTGCAATCGGGACAACTTCATATCCTTTATTTAACCATTCACGTATTTGCCGACACACTTCATTTACTACCCATTCATCAAGCTTAATAATAAATCCTGTTCTTTCTGCTAGCGGAATAAATTGATTGGGAGAGACAAATCCCAATTCTTTATTCTCCCACCTTATTAAAGCTTCCATACTCGCTATTTTTTTCGTTTCAATATTCATTTGTGGCTGATAATACAAGCAGAATTCATTTTTTTCTATAGCACGATGCAATTGGTTTTCTATTATAAATCTTTGTTCACGCTCACAATCTAATCCACTGCAATAAAACTGATAATGCCCTTTTCCTTTTTCTTTTGCTTTTTCCAAAGCAGCATCAACTCTTTGGAATAATATTTTTTCATCCTCTCCATCTGTTGGAGCCATTACAATTCCGATTGACGCACTTAAATAGACGTCCTCTTCTTCGATTACAAAATGTTCACTAATCTTTTTTAGTATGCTTTTTGCAACTATCTCTACACGTTCTTTCGTTATATTTTCTATTAACATAACAAATTGATCATCGTGTTCTCTAAATAAGTGCATACCGTCTATTTGAAGACTGCTTAAACATTCTGTAACTTTTTGTAATACTTTATCTCCTTCTTTATGACCAAAAGTATCATTAATAAGGTGAAATTCATCTAAATCTATAAAAACAAGTGCAAACTCTGTATTATCATTTAAAAAAACATTTAACTTATTTGCACATGAAATTCTATTCATTAATCCTGTTAATTGGTCATAATAAGCTAAATATTCTGTTCGCATTTCATTCAATACTTGCCTTGTAACATCCCTCGTAACAATATATACCCCAACAATTTCGGCGTTCACAATAATCGGAATAGTTCTCAAAGAAATATAGAGCTCGTACCCTTCTTTATGAACATATTTCCTTGAAACAATTTGTTTTGCCCTTCCTTGCAGGGCTCCTTTAAATATAATTTGAAAATCTTTTTCATATTCCTTATTAATAAATTCAAAAATAAATTTATTATGTAATTCTTCATATCGATATCCAAATATTTCATACGTTGCTGGATTTGCATATGTAATTCTACCTATAGAATCCATAGATATAATGGAGTCATTATTATATTCTAATAACGACTTAAACAACATTTGTTTTTCCTCTATCTCTGCCTTTTCCTCAATCTGAGCTGTGATATCCCTCGTAATACAAATAATAAACTGACATACTCCTTCTTCGTCGAATACAGGATTAAGTGAAGATTCATAATGTAACTCACCCTTTGGTAAACTAACTACATCACAAAAGGTATGTGCTTTCGCTTCGCTCGCTACTTTTGCATATTGCACTCGCAATATTTCCGCCGTATCTTCTGATAATACTTCAGCAAACGTTTTTCCATAACATTCTTCGCCTAGCTTCGCATAATCCATACCTATCTTATTTACATAAATATATTTAAAGGTTTCCTCATCCATAACTTTCACAATAAATACTAAATCTTGAATAGCATGTAATAGTCCTCTTCTTATTAAATCCATATCTATCATACTTAAAAAGGTATTTTGATTATTATATTGTTCCTTCATATTTATCTCAACCCGTCTAATCTATTTTTATTCATATATCCCATTCTATATGAATATGTACCCTTTTTTAAATGTATGATTACATATTATTTTTATTTTTAGAAAAAAAGTCGCCATATGGCGACTTTTAATAAACAATTTCTAAATCTAATCCCGGATAATTTTGTTGACGGAATGCTTCATAAATTAAAATAGCTGCTGTATTAGATAAATTTAATGAGCGCACTTTATCAGTCATTGGAATACGTAAACAATGATCGAAATTTTCTTCGATTACATTAGCTGGTAAGCCGTTTGTTTCTCTTCCAAATACAAAATAGTAATCCTTCTCACGTTTGCTATAATCAAATGCTGTATGAGCTTTCTCGCCATACTTTGTTAAATAGAAGAATTCACCGTCTTTATTTTTCTCATAAAATTCTTCAATTGAATCATAATACGTAACTTTCACGTGCTGCCAATAATCTAATCCTGCACGCTTTAACATTTTATCATCCGTTGAAAATCCAAGCGGTCTAATCAAATGTAATTCTGTTCCAGTTGCTGCACAAGTACGAGCAATATTCCCTGTATTTGCTGGAATTTCTGGTTGATATAAAACAACATGTACTCCCACGCGATATTCACCTCTGTTTTTTGTCTACTACGTATTATACCACTTGAGCGAAAAATCTCTACCCATTAATAATATGAAAGAATTTATATTTCATTTGTGGTGTATATTTACTAGAATCTTCATAGTTCCAATAACGCCGACGGCTATTCGCTGAATGTGCATTTACAAGTGGCATACCATCTGCGTCTTTTGCTACTACAATCGTCGTATGATTCCACCTACCATCATCCTCGAAATCATAAGCGATGACATCACCAAGAATAAGGTCCTCTGGCCTTTCTACCGCTTCAGCTCGAAGCCCTGTTGTAGCACCTGACAAATACCAATAAAAAGAGTGTGCGACAGCCCAGCTCCAACTCCACTGATTCTCCCTTTGCCACCATCCTTTGCGAATATTAGGATATCCATTCATTGGTACTTCTCCAGTATGAAGACATTGAGAAATAAAATTCGTACAATTATCAGGGAAATTACGATATACAGGGTTTCGATCATCCCACCAACGCTCTGCATATTTAACTGCCTCTAAACGGTTGTACTGATAAGAACCATACTTCTCTTTTGTAACTTCCCTTTCTAACGTCTCACTCATTCCAACTGCTTCTGGCACTTCAATAGCATAATCACCTATTACCCGACTATTATTTAAACAAACTCTTCGTTTTAGTTGTTCCTCTTCGATATAAAATAATTCTTTATGCTTAATTAAATATTTAAAATGTATTTGATAATCAATTTCTTGATGATTGCTATTATTTAATTGTCTCATGAAAGAAACATCCGCAGTTGCTTTCACTATCTCTGCATTACGCTTTTGAAACAATTGTTTCTTTCTCTGTGCTATTTGTAATAAATCTTCAGCAATACCATCTACATTTGTTCGTTTCTCTGTTACATATGCTAAAAATTGTTGTACTTGCTTTTCAATATTTATTTTTACAACCATTTCGTCTCCCTCCCATATTACAATATGAAGAAGGGAGATATTATCTACTCTTTTTTCTGCGCTAACAATTCAAGTCCGCGATTCATTTCATGAAGAACCCCTTCATCTTTCTCACGTTGCATCGCTTTTTCAATAGCTTCGCCCACGCCATCTCCACCAATTTTCCCAAGTGCCCATGCTGCTGTTCCGCGAAGTACTGGTCTTGGATCGTCTTTCATAACACCAATTAAATCTGGAATTGCTGATGCCTCTTTAAAATGCGCAAGTGCCAAAATTGCATTTCGTTGCAACGGCTTTTTACCTCTCCATGAACCAGACATAATTCCATATTTCTCTTTAAAATCACGATTGCTAATTGTTAAAAGTGGTGTTAATAACGGCTTAACTAACTCAGGATCTGGTTCCATCTCAGGATGATTATGAAAATCCATTCCTTTATTTTTCGGACAAACAGTCTGACATGTATCACATCCATAAATACGATTTCCTATTTTGTCGCGGTATTCTTCCGGTAGGAATCCTTTCGTTTGTGTTAAAAATGCAATACATTTCTTCGAATCTAACTGTCCTCCTTGTATTAAAGCGCCTGTAGGACAAACATCAATACATTTTGTACAACTTCCACATTGATCTTCTATCGGCTGATCTGGTGGGAAGGGAACGTTTGTAATTATTTCTCCTAAATATACATACGAACCAAATTCAGGTGTAATAATAGCGCAATTCTTACCACTCCATCCAATACCGGCACGCTCCGAAACAGCTCGATCACTTAATTCACCCGTATCAACCATTGACTTAACTTCTATATCGGGAAGTTTTTCGATTAAATATGCTTCTAATTTTTGCAAACGATCTCGTAAAACAAGATGATAATCTTGTCCCCAAGAGGCACGACAAAAAATACCGCGGCGTTCTCCGCGCTTACTTAATGGTGCATTTTTTAATTTTGAAGGATACGCTAATGCAATCGCAATAATTGATTTTGCACCAGGTAGTAGAAGCTGTGGGTTCGTTCTCTTTTCTATATCAGACTCTTCAAATCCCGATTGATAATTTAATTGTTGTTGCTGGATTAACCTCTGCTTTAATTCCTCAAATGGTGAGGCACTAGCAAAGCCTATTTTATCTATACCAATTGTTTTACTATACGCAATGACATCTTGCTTTAATTGTTCAAAATCCATTCCTAATCGCCTCCTCAGATGAATCCATCCCTTATGTAACGACTATATTGGTTAGCAATTCACTTTTGGAATACTATTCTTTACTTCTATTTTCGCATACAATTATGTTTTTCAAACATTAAAAAACGCAATGCCTCGTTTATCTTAGAAACGAAACACTGCGTTGATCACAATTTATAGAAAAACATTTAATAAAATTTGGAGCGGGTGAAGAGAATCGAACTCTCGACCAGAGCTTGGAAGGCTCTTGTTTTACCACTAAACTACACCCGCAAATATGAAATAAATATAAGATATTAGAATAACTTATGTAAAGTAGTATAGCATGTAAAAAAAACGGAAGCAAGAATTTTATCGAAAAAAGTCGAAAAAGTGATGAGTATCTCATCACTTTTTCAATTCTTTATCAATCGCCTTCTTCATACTATCGAAATCAGGGTTTGCAAGATTTCCGTTTATATATACTGAAGGAGCACCTTGAACTTTTAATTTTTGAGCACGATCTGAATCTTTACGTACTTTTTCTTTTATTTCTTTACTGTGTAAATCTTTCTTAAATTGTTCTACATCAACTTTCGGAAGCTTCTCTTTCACAATGTTAAGAAGTAATTCTTCTGTAATCCATTCTTCCGTGTCTTTCTTTTGACTTTGATAAATCTCATCGTAGAAAATCCAGAATGAATCTTGATCTTGTTTATAAATTGCTTCACCAGCTGCTGCACCTAAATCAGAGTCTTTTCCGATAAATGGGAAGTTAATAAAGTATAACTGCACTTTACCTTTATCGATATACTCTTCTTTTAATCGTGGTAATACTGTTACATCCCAAGTACGACAAGCAGGACATTTGAAGTCTCCAAATTCAACTACCTTAACTGGGGCATCATCTTTCCCTAAAGATTGTTGTGTGGAATAAGCAAACATCTCATTCCCTTTATCTTTTTTGTCATTTATGATGCTATACGCAATTGTTCCGATTACAATCAATACTGCGATAGAAAAAACTACACCAAGAGCCATGAGTTTATTTGATTTCATATACATTCCTCTTTAAATTCATATTCTGTATACAGCATTGTACACAATACACATAATATCAACACTTATATACGTCACGCAATGAACACGCTCACATAAATTACAAAAACACAATAATTGTGACGATATTGTGTCACAATTTATTCAAAAAAAGGAAGCTCCTATGTAGGAACTTCCTTTAGCTTACTGCTTTTTCACGAGCACTCTTTAACATCGACTGCTCTGTTTTTATATCATGACGAATTACTAACTTCTCACTAACTGCTTGCACATACTCATTATGATTGATATAGCCTTCTTTCTCCATTAATCTCAAAACGACATTTCGTCTCTCTACGGCCTTATCATAATTTTGTGCAGGTGAGTAATAAGCGGGTGCCTTTACTACAGCAGCCATCATTGCACTTTCAGCCAACGTTAATTGGCTCACCTTTTTACCGAAGTAAAGGTTTGCTGCTTTTTCAATTCCCCATGCTCCTTCTCCGTAATAAATATTACTTACATACAATTTTAAAATTTCATCCTTCGTAAATGTCCGTTCAATTTTTTTCGTATAAAAAATTTCTTTCCACTTACGAGAAAATGTACGTTCATTCGTTAAAAAGGCATTTTTGGATAACTGTTGTGTAATTGTGCTTCCGCCTTGCACAACACCACCAGCTTTTATATTCTCAACAGACGCTCTGACAATCGCTATATAATCTAAACCGTTATGATGATAAAACCTTTTATCTTCTGTCGCAATAAATGCATGTGTTAATGATTCTGGCACCTCTAACTTAGCAGGTACATGTAATTTACTAATATCACTTTGCTCGATCATTATATTTCCAATGAATAATAACGTACAACTTAACAATAATAATAAAATAATGGCTTTATAAAAGAATTTAGTCATTGGATTTAATGCAACTTTTTGATGATAGTTCACCCTAGATAATACTCGTTCTTTCATCTTAAACACCTCTTTTCCACACAGCGTATAACTCTTACTTTAAGAATACCTTGTTGTAAAAAAATATCCCATCGATTTCTCTTACACGTACCTTACATCATTGTAAGGTATAAAAAAGTATTGTATCACAGTCCTTTTTTATCTACTATTCATCTGAAATATTGAATATAGATTATGCTAAACCAATAACAGAGTATACCTTAAGCCTATACTTCCCTATTAAAACATCCTATTTTCATTATATCATCTACAAAAATATATATTTGTAAGTATCTAGTAATCTAAATGTATACAATATATCATACATTATACAGAACAAACGTTCCTGAAATCAATACTAGCACTATTATTATTTTGACCTTTTTCTTAAACAGTATACAAAAAAGAGTAGTGATTTGATTGTATCTCAAACCGGCTACTCTTTTCTTCACAATCTACCTATTAAATTATATGGCTGCACTTCCCACGTTTCGTACGGAATACAATGTGTTGCTCTCATCGCATCAAGCGTTCTGGATTTCATATGAGGACGCGTTATATACTCATCTATATTCTCTTCATTTAAAACAACAAATTTAGCCTCTTGTATTTCTTCAGGCTGAATTTGTATTTCACCGCTCACGTATGCCACTTTAAAAACAACACCTAGAATGTGCATGGAAGCATTATAATAAACTCCTGTAATACCGATAGGCTTCACCGTTAATCCTGTTTCCTCTTTTATTTCCCTACAAACAGCTTGATCGAGCGCTTCTCCTTCTTCCACCTGTCCTCCTGGCAACTCCCACGTATCCGATCGCCAATGTACTTTAGCTAATAACACTTCGTCTTTTTCATTTGTTAAATAACCTGCTACAGCAACGATATGCTTTGGTGTTTTATGTTCCATATTAAACCTCCTAGAAATAATGATTATTTCATATATCCCTATAAGCATATTCCCTGTCTAAAACAAAATACCTTTACTAATTCATCCTCTTAATTAACTTCATGAAAAAAAGCCCCTATCCGTTAAATGAACAGGGGCTTCTATCGTATTATTCTCCTAAGTCTACGTTGTGGTAAACTTGTTGCACATCTTCTAGATCTTCTAATGCATCAACCATTTTTTCAAATTGTACTTGAGCCTCTTCAGGAAGTTCTACATCACTTTGTGCAAGCATTGTTAATTCTGCAACTGTGAATTCTTCAACACCAGCATCTTTAAGTGCAGATTGTACGGAATGGAATTGATCAGGTTCAGCATACACGATAACAGAATCTTCTTCTTCTAGAATGTCACGTGCATCAACATCTGCTTCCATTAAAATTTCAAGAACTTCATCTGATGTTTTACCTTCAAGACCGATAACAGCTGTCGCATCAAACATGTAAGCTACAGAACCGTTTACACCCATGTTACCACTGTTTTTGCTAAATGCAGCTCGTACATCTGCTGCAGTACGGTTTACGTTATTTGTAAGTGTATCTACAATTACCATAGATCCATTTGGTCCGAATCCTTCATAACGAAGCTCGTCATAATTTTCTTCTGAACCGCCTTTTGCCTTTTCAACTGCACGATCAATAATTGTTCTTGGTACGTTGTATGTTTTCGCACGTTCTAATACAACTCTAAGCGCTTGGTTTGATTCTGGATCTGGCTCGCCTTGTTTTGCTGCCACATAAATCTCACGTCCAAATTTCGCGTATATACGGCTTGTATTTGCATCTTTTGATGCTTTTTTTTCTTTAATATTATTCCATTTACGACCCATACTTTCCACTCTCTTTCCCGTTTTAAATCTACATAAAAATATTAATATGAAATATAATGTGTATTCAACACATTTTTAAAAGAAATATAAAAAGTTCATTTTTGATTCATATTACAGACATAATATAAATTACTATCATTTTGTTCTTTCGACAAGTTATATTATACATGAATTTCTACATTTATTACGAATTTTAAAAGCACATAGTATAATTTAACAAAAAAGACTCTAACAGAAATGTTAGAGTCTTTTTATATAGCCGATACATATTTCCATAATATTCCCATAACTACTTTCTATTGTTGTATAATAAAAAAAGGAAAAAATTTGAAGAGAGATGGAGGGAGAAGTATGACACATTCACATGAGAAAAAAGCACATGGTCTGAAAGGAATAGGAGAGAAGTTAAACCCAACTATCTATCAAGTGAGATTCATGAAATTAGATGAACCAATTCAATTTGAGTCATTTCCTGAATTAAAGGAATTAGGAGATTGGTTGAGTACTTCAACGCACATGTGGGCGTGCCACTCAACTATGTACAAGTACAACAAAGAAGAGTTTGAAAAGAGGTTTTTAGAAATTACAAACTTAACCGTTGATAATGTACTAATATCTACTGGTGCTGTCGGATTTAACTTCATGTCACCGGGTTGGAGAAATTCTCTCTAGAGTGCTCGAAGGGAATATTGTATATACAATATTTTGCTGGAATTTTATAGAATATCACAATTAAAAGGATAAAAATGAATGTTTGTTTTTATCATTTTAATGTTTCGCAGTCTACTCACCGTACACTTTTTGTACTTATTTTGTCATATAATGAAAAGGAAATACAAAAAAACTCTATACTAATTGTATAGAGTTTTTTTCGCCGTTCATGATACCGATGGTCGGGGTCGAACCGACACTCCCGAAGGAACACGATTTTGAGTCGTGCGCGTCTGCCAATTCCGCCACATCGGCACAAAAGAAAGGCGGCAACCGGATTTGAACCGGTGGTAAAGGTTTTGCAGACCTCTGCCTTACCACTTGGCTATGCCGCCATGCTAAATTTTATTGGAGCGGAAGACGGGATTCGAACCCGCGACCCCAACCTTGGCAAGGTTGTATTCTACCACTGA
>NZ_NJGF01000056.1:0-16518 GCF_002209985.1 Bacillus sp. K2I17 | reverse complement strand
GAATATCGAATCTCAATGGCTGCTTAGTCTTTTTTTAAAGCTGTCTACTTGACGGGGATAAGACCACATAATGCCTTTTTTCTTTATCAATTTATCCATAAATATCAAGAGAAATTATTTCTTGATTCGATTCATCAATGACTAGCACAATTTTCTTTGCAAATCTACAAAATTAGCGCATTGTAATAGATATTTAAGTTTCTCAATTTCAATTAACCAATCATACATAATTATCTTTCCTTCCATCATAGTTTTCGTATCGGACTATAAAGTGCAATAACAACTTCAAGCAGCTTCGTGAAAGCAGCTAAAACAAATACAAGTACTGGATTATAGGCTGAAATAATACCTCCTACTAATGCCCCGAGTGGCATAGCTAATCGTGTAAGTACACGCGAAAATCCTAAAACCCTTCCTTGCATATTTGATGGAACGGTTTCTTGGCGAACTGTGGCTACAATTGTATTCCATGCAATATTGCAAGTCATTGCAATACCGAAAGCAATTCCGGGAGCAAGCCAATATGTACTCCAAAGCGCAAAAGTTAAGCCGATTGCTCCAGCGAATAGGAGTAAAGGAATTAGAAGGCCGCGCTGCAACCTCTTTTCTAAAGGAACTGCAATCAAGCTTCCTAAAAGACCACCTATTCCAATTAATGTATAATTAAAACCACTTTGTTCCGGGGTAAGTTGTAATGTGGATAATAAATAATACATGAATATACCTAATACCGCACTTGCTCCAAAGTTTCCTATCATAGCTTGAAAAGATAAAGCTAAATTTAAGCGATCATTTTTGAGCCATTTAAATCCATTAACTAAATCAGCTAGTACATTTTGAAGTGCATTTTTATCTTCGCATTTCTTGTTTACGGTTTTCATAGACGGTAATAATATCACAGCAACTAATGTTGCAATAAATGAAAGAACATTAATCCAAAGCACCTGAAAGCCGCCAATAAAAGAAATGAAAATCCCAGCTATAATTGGACCAAACAAACTAGCCAATTGATTGATCATTTGATAGAAAGAATTAGCTTTTGTTAATGATGCACCTGCAATGTGTGGAATGACTGTAACAGTTGTTACATCAAAAAGCATAGACATAACTGCTAAGATAAAAGTAATTACGTATAAATGCCAGATCTCTAATAGATGTAATGCGTGTAGAATTGGTACGAGACTTACTAAAATAATATTGGTAATATCAGCTATCCAAAGTAACTTTTTTCGATCGTATCGATCAATTATTACACCAACTAAAGGGCCGAATAAAACAATTGGCAATACATTAATAGCAAATAAAGAACTCATAATTACAGCTGAACCGGTTAATTGATAGGCAATCCAAGGCAATGCAAAAGTATATAGTGAATCCCCAATTCGTGAAATGAGTAAACCAAAAATGAAAATCTTGTATTCTTTAGAGAAAGTTGTCTTAATGGTAAGCCTGCGTTCTAGTATAAATTTCACAACTGTTTGAACCACCTTTATTATAGAGGAATTTGAAAATCATCCGTCCAATACTTGTTATATATAGAATTCTGTAATTTTTAGATGAATCCTACTTTTTAGAGGTATTTTTAAACTTTAAGGAGGAAATAAAAATGAAGGCAGTATTTTTAGATAGAGATGGAACAATTGGAGGAACAGGTGGAGGAGTTCACCCGAATGAATTTACATTATTTGATTTTGCACCTAAAGCAATTCAAAGGTTAAATAACTTAGGATTAAAAGTGTTTTTATATACAAATCAAACTAGAATTGGAAGGGGATATTTTACCGAAAAAGAACTGTTTAAAGGATTTCAAAAGATGCAACAAATTTTAAAAGATGAAGGTGTATATATAGATGGAATGTACTATTGTCCACATAAAATGAATAGTAGTTGCGACTGCCAAAAACCGAATATAGGTTTACTTTTAAAAGCAGCAGAAAAACATGATTTATGCTTAAAAGAATGTTTTCTTATTGGAGATACAGGGAGTACAGATATGTTTGCAGCTGAAAGGGCTAATATGAAAAAGATTTTAGTGAGAACAGGATGGGGAGAAAGTTCATTAACAAAGTATAGAAATTTGTGGGAAGAAGTGGTATATGATTATATAGCGCAAAATCTAGTTGATGCTGTGAATTGGATTGAAGGTCATTTAAATACATAATAAAATTATAGTAAACTATCTTATTCAAAGATTCTTAGGAGGTAGAATATTGATACATATAAATAAGAATGTAAGAACATCTGGTGCGTATGTAATGTATAAAAATTTATTTGTTTTTCAGGTTGGACCAACGAGTAAAGGAGATACATTAGGTGTAGTAAGGCTTGGAGGACATAAAGAAGATGAAGAAACAGCAGTAGAAACTGCTAAAAGAGAAGTGAGAGAAGAAGCTACTATTGATATTACTATTTTGAGTTCACCAAGTACATACTACAAACAGAATTGGAATGCACAATCAAAGAAAATAAAAGTAGAAAATGAAATCGATCCAATATTAATTATTGATAGTTCAGATGAAACTTTATCTATTATGTATATGGCATATTCAGAAAATGAACCAACTCCATCTTCTGAAACGAACGGGCTCTTATTACTTTCAGTAAGTGATATTAGACTTATTTGTAGTAAGGCAATCACACTAAAAGATTATATTAAGCAAGGTGGAATAGCCATATTGAAAGAAAAAATGGATAAAGAATTAATCTTACAACCTTTTCCGCAACTTTTGTTTTTAGCAGAACTTTTAAAAGAGGACCCTGTATTACTTCAGCAGTTTCTAAATTAGGATTATAAATCCACATTTATAAGGGGCTTTTTAATCCTAGATATATCTCAAGGAACTTAAGTGGGATTGGAACGAGATCAATTAATAACCGGGAAATTCCTCAAGAAATAGCACCTAAAGTGGAATATAGCTTATCTAAACATGGAAAATCAGTAAGCGCTGTTTTGAGTAGTTTGTGTGGTAGTGGGAAAGGAGGCATTTAGAATGTACAAATAGTAATAGATTATAAAAACGTTATGTAAACTAAATGTGGTGTTTGGAATGTTTTTCTGAAATTTTATATTTTGTAATATATAATTAACTAATAAGTTTGTGATTACATATTACTAAAGGGGAAAACAAAAAATGAACGAATTAGAGTACAAAAACTTTTATGATAAAGTAGGAAGATTAAATGGATGGGATTTTAGTAAAATAAAATGTGAAACTGTAGGAGATTCATGGGACTTTTATAGAGAGGTAAAAGAAAGATGCAAGCCATCACATATTTTACTAG
This sequence comes from Bacillus sp. K2I17, assembly GCF_002209985.1. Lineage (NCBI taxonomy): Bacteria > Bacillati > Bacillota > Bacilli > Caryophanales > Bacillaceae > Bacillus > Bacillus sp. K2I17. Next base: position 13,236 of record NZ_NJGF01000056.1, on the reverse strand, counting down.
ATGTTGGTACAGGTGGAGGAGAAAATGTACTTAACATAGCATCTTCGGCTAAATTGTTAGTTGGAATAGATAATTCTGACGGAATGATTGAAAAAGCACATTCCAATTTGAGAAAATCAAATGTACAAAATGTTAAGTTTCTTCAAATAGATTCTGAAGTTTTAATGTTTCCACATGCGTATTTTGATATTGCTTCTAGTTGTCACGCACCGTTTATAGCATCCGAATTAGCAAAAGTAATGAAAAAAGGTGCTTTGTTTTTAACACAACAAGTTAGTGAACATGATAAATTGAACTTGAAAGAGGCATTTGGAAGAGGACAATGCTTTGGTGAAAGAGATGGAACTTTAAAAGAAAAGTATATGGGTGAACTTAGTAGTGCAGGATTTGAACTCGTGCAAGTACGTGAATATAATATTATTGATTATTACAGTTCGCCTGAAGATCTTATTTTCTTGTTAAAACATACACCTATTATTCCTAGATTTGGAGAAGAGGAAGAGGATTTTACTATTTTACAAAAGTTCATTGATGCAAATAGTTTTGAAAAAGGGATCGGTACGAATTCAAAAAGGTTTATGATTATTGCTGTAAAATCATAATATGTTCTATTGTAAAAGTTGCTTTTCGTTTAAGGAAAGGTAGCTTTTTTGTATGGAAACAATACTATATTAACAATGAAAGAAGCTAAAATAGTCATACTAAAGTTGTAGTTTTTATTTAAAAAATCCATCCTTCCGTTTGATTCTATCTGTTTATAAGTGTAATACAATACGAATAGATAATAAGAAACAGGGGGAATGTAACGTGATTACACATATATCAGATATAAAACTACAAACGGTTTCCATAGAGGGGGCAAAACAAGTTTATAAGGATATATTATCTTTTCCAATAAAAAAAGAAACGGCATCATTTATTCAATTTGAAGTAACACCCTATACAACCATTAGTTTTCAAGAAGTATATGAACCAATCGCTCCTGCACATTTCGCTTTTGAGATTCCATATTCAAAATTTCATGAAACAGCAAGATGGCTAAAGTATTCTGGATTACTCATTGTGAAATGGCAAAATGGAAATGTAATTGGTGAAGGGAATGATCTATTCAATGTATACTTTAAAGACGGAGATGGAAATCTACTCGAAATTATCGCACATAGTTATGTTAAAGAAGATGTATTAGTACCGCATTCCCCTTTAAACATTTTATATGTAAGGGAAATCGGACTTCCCGTTAAAAGTGTACCTGTATTTACAGAGTGGCTAAAATCAAATCTTAATATGAAAACGATGGAAGATGGGGATATTTTCAACTTTGTTATAGGTGGCACTGCATACATCGTTGCTACTTGGTGGCAGCGGCCTTGGATTCCGATTGCGATGAAAGCTTTACCACCGAAAGTACACGTTTCTTTCGGAACACCAGATCTTGCATTTTTACAGAAAATTCAAATTAATTTTAAGAGAAATAGTGTACCATTTCAATGTAAACATAATGAAGTATCATTTATTGAGCAAGGATATGCATTTTCAATTGTGCATACACCACATTTTCCTTCCGATATTCCTAGTAAATTAAACTTACCACTTTCTATTTAAGGATAGAAAGTGGTAAGTTTTTTATATTTTGTTAGAGAAGGGTTTCCGCATAATTACACTGAATTTATATAGGAGTATAAGGTGTCAGCTTAATTTACAATAAGGAGAGAAATGAATTGAATTTAGGAAATCCGATAGCTAAAGGGAATACAGCGGCAATCTATCTCTATGATAGTAAGGTTGTAAAATTATTTAAAGAATATCTTCCAGATACAGAGTCTATGAATGAAGCAAAAAAACAAAAATATGCGTATTCATGCGGACTATCAGTTCCAAACGTATTTGAAGTGACAAAGATACAAAATAGACAGGCAATTATTATGGAATACGTAAAAGGTGACAGTATAGGTGATCTCCTGTTTAATAATCTAAATGAGTCAGAACATTACATAAATATTTGTGTGAATGAACAAAAAAAGATTCATGCTATTCGTGTGAACACAGATGAAATAGAATCAATGAGAGAAAGATTAGAGCGACAAATTAAATCTGTTTATAAATTGGATGAAAAAGAAAAGGGAAATATATTGAATACGTTACATTCAATCAAATTTGAACCTAGATTATGCCATGGCGATTTCCATCCATTTAATCTAATTTTGAGTGAAAAGAATGTAAATATTATAGACTGGGTAGATGCTTGTTCAGGTGATATTCGTGCAGATGTGTTTCGTACATATTTATTGTATGCGCAGTCTCATATAGAATTAGCAGAAATGTATTTACAAATATATTGCAGTAATACCGATCTAACAAGAGATGAGATCTTTCAATGGGCCCCTATTATGATTGCAGCTAGATTTTCTGAGAAAGTATCTCCGCAAAATGAAGTGTATGTAAACAGATTATTGACTAAGTATGTATAAGTAATAAAACAAGGTTGTTTAGTAGCCAATTAATAAATGCTGTTGTTTAACTAAAGTTCCCTTGTAGTTAAACAACAGCATTTTTAAACATTGATATAGGTATATTTATTTTCGATTTTCATCCTATAAAGGTTCATTATTCGTACTTGGTCCTCAGTTAATTCTTCTTTATCCCAATACATATGCATTAAGCTATATTCAAAAATCTCCTTTAATTTTATAAACAATGGAAACCTGTCTATCATCTCTTTTGGTAGTTCATTTTCCTCTTGATACCCGGCAAATAGTGCTTTTGTAATAGAATGTTCATAGTCTGCTATATTCCCATTTCCAGCAAATGAATATTCTATCGCACTATAAATAGGAACGGCTAAATCAAATATGTAAAAATGTTTTTCACAGTCTTGAAAATCAATCATTGTTAAGTTTGAATTGTTTTCAACTAAAATGTTTTCTAACCATAAATCACCGTGAATTAAGCCGTAATTTGAAGTGGATTTTTGTAGCTTTTTTATAGAAGTTAAAACGTCAGATGCAATTTCTCTTATAGTAGTTTCTTCTTTAGGGATATACTTAAGAAAATTATACTCTTCATTTTCATACCAATCGTTTATATGTTTAACCGGTTTAGTCTTTTCAAAGCTTTTAGAAATACGATGTAATTTTCCAATTTGTTTACCAAGCTTTCTAAATATATTAGAATTCCATTCGTACCTTGGTAAATGTATGCCAGGCGCAGCTTTATATAATACAGCAAAAATCTCCTTGTCTAATGTTAACTTTTCTACTAAATTCTCATTAAGAGAAGGTATTATTGGAGGAACTGCTAAACCATTTTCATATAAAAAGTTCGTATATGCAACTTCTTCTAATTGTTCTTCATATTTTTTGTAGTTTGTAATTCTAATGAAGTATGAACCTAGTTTTGTAAGACATTGATACATTTCATTCGTTATAGGTTTAATGTTAATAAAATTTAATGGATATCGTTCATTTATTAATTGGAGTATTTCTTTTTCTAGCTCGTTCATTGTAGCGTCCTTTCCAAACTTATATTTTTTAACTAGAGAACTAAAAGAATCTTAATTTACAAAATTCGTGTTTAATAGTTGAAATCCTTTAAAATAAAATATGATGTAAATTGACTTTTAAAAAGTGGTAAGGTGTATCCATCATACTAATTAACGCTAAATTGAAAAGTTAATAGAATGTATCAAAAAATAAGATAGCTAAAAAAATAAAATTAATACTTACATATAAATTTTGAAAATCTTAGAGAATGGCTCATGTTATAAAACACAAGAAATATCAAAAGAAAGAAACGAACCTCTTTTATTATTATAAATAAGGAGTGAAGGAAATGAATGAACATATACAGAAGATGATTGATTGGATTGAGAGCAATTTAAAAGAAGGATTTTCATTAAATGAATTATCGCGTTATATGGGTTATTCTCCGTATTACTGTTCTTTTAGATTTCACCAAGTAACAGGCATTAGTATTAGGCGCTATATTCTTTTAAGAAGACTGTATTTATCTACGGAGGATTTGAAGAATGATAGAAAGATAATAGATATTGCATTAGATTATGATTATTCTTCGCAAGAGGCTTATAGTAGAGCTTTCAAAAATGTTTTTGGAATGAATCCAAGAGAATATCAACTTAACAACATGCCTATTCAATCATTTGTTAAACTCAATATAAATAAAGAAGGGGAGTTTAAAATGAATATTTCTAGAAAATTTGAGGTTGAGCAGTTACGTAGCAATAATAATGAGTTGTTTGATAAAGATGTATTAAACATATTGAATGGTCAAATGATGTATGAAGAATTTAAAGCTGAAAAGCTAATGGGTGAGTCTGATTACGCTCCATTTAACGAAGCAATGTGTGTAAACACGGCTACTACACGAGTTTTTAATGAAGAGTTTATTAATATAAGAGCAGAAGGACACAACAGTTCAGTAGAAAGTTATACAAAAAAGGTTATAGATCCGTTAGAAAATCTTTTTACAAAAAAGTATAAATGTATTGTTTTATGGTTCGGTGAAGATATGTTTTGCCAAATGAATCTACTTACTTTACTTTCATACCTTGAACAGTCTTGCTATGAAGGGAAAGTATACTTAAATAACTTCAGAGAAGATGAATTTAAAGTAAATCAAATTGAACTTGAATTGGGGAATTATTCTTCTATATACAATGAAGTATTAGTAAACCATAAAAAAACATCCTATAAAGTACCACCTGTAATGTATCAGGCTATAGACTTATATTTAGAAATGCTAAAAGAAGATAATATCGTAATGAAATTCATCTCTAAAAATCAAGGTTTATCAAATCATGAATTATTAATAAAGTTGTTTCGAATTTTTCCAACAATCGGATATGGTGATTCTCAGTACATAGAATTAATAAATAAAATAAAGAAGAAAGCTGAACCTAGAATATAGGAACAGCTTCCTTCTTATAATTGTTTAAGTGACTCTAATTCGCCCTCTAAAAATAACATTAGTTCTTTAATTGTTTCGCCAGAAAAATCAAAACGAATGCCAGCCGCTTCATATATTTCCGGTAAAGATTTAGAGCTACCTAATGATAAAGCTTTTTTATAATTTTCTATTGCTTGTTTAGGGTTTTCTTTATATTGTTTATACATTTGTAGTGCACCAAGTTGTGCGATAGCGTATTCGATGTAATAGAATGGTAATTCAAATATGTGTAGTACAGGTAACCAGCTAGTTGCAATCCAATTTTCATACCCTTCAATATTTACGACGTTCGATTGGTATGTTTTATGTAATTCTAAATACTTTTCATTTCTTTCTTTAGCAGTATGATTAGGATTTTCATACATCCAATGTTGAAATTGATCAACGATAAGCATTTGTGGTAAGTACTTAACAATATCTTTAAAGAAATCTAATTTTGCTTTTATAAATTCTTCTGTATTTTCATAAAATGTATCCCAATACTCCATCGAAAATAATTCCATTGTCATGCTAGCGAGTTCAGCTGATTCAGAAGGGATTTCTAAATATTTTTGTAGCTCTAGCTGTTTCATACACTCATTATGAATACTATGACCCATTTCATGAAGGAAAGTAGTAACGTCATAATGTGTATGATTGAGATTCATGAAAATAAAAGATAGTTGCGAAGCAGGTAAGTATTCACAAAATCCTCCAGGTCCTTTTCCTTTACGACTTTCTAAATCTAAGCAATTATTTTTATGCATACGGCTTAATAATGCAGAAAATTCCGGGTCTAGTTTGTGTAAAATGCGAGAACCTTTTTCGACTAAATCACTCGCATCTTCGATAGGTTTTAATACTTTTTGATTTGGTGCGGTTGCTTTTAAATCCCATGGACGAAGACTATCTACTTGAAGTTCAGATTTTTTCTCATTAAATATTTTATCGATAAGTGGTACTACGTATTCACGAATAGATTCAGCGAGCTCATAGCAATCTTCAGGTGTATAATCAAAACGTTCATGTTTTTTAAACATATAATCACGATAATTATGTAATTGAATGTTTTTCGCTTTTTGGTGACGGATTACGATTAATTCATTTAATATACTTTGTAATTTATCTTCAACAGATAAGAATGTTTCAGAAATGAGTGTTTTTGCTTCTTTTCGAATATGACGATCCGGATCTTGTAAGTAAGACTGTAGTTCAGTAATTGTTTTTTCTTCACCATCCCATAGTGCAGTTAAACCACCTGTAATTTCGAAGTACTCGGTTACTAGTTTGTCTTCGTCTACTTCTAAATCAATGTTCTTTTCACAAAATAAAGTCTGCGCATTCATTATTTTTTTATCTAGTAAGCTATACGTTTTTGGATCAAGTTCCATTCGAAAAGGAGACTCTAAATATTTATTATCAAATGAATTTTGATAACGTTTCAAAAGAGGTCGTACATATTGTTGATCATATTCAAAAGTATCTTTTATTTTTTTATTATCTGTATTACATTGAAAGGCGATATAGTGCGATCTTAATTGTTCTTCGATTTCCCAAATGACTGTAGATTGTTTTTTTAACCAGTTTTCAAGCTCTAGTTTTGAAGAAATCTCTTCATTTAATAAAGTAGAAAGAGTCTTTTCTAATTCTAGAACGTTACTAATATCAATTGTATTTAAGCGCTGCATGACATATCCCTCACTTTTTATTTATTCATGGAGATATTCTATTTATTAATTGTAATTTCCTTGTTAAAAGAAGGAAATGTGAAATAATGTTAAAATTTAAAGTAATAGATGGAATGTATTTCTGTTTGCTTAAGAATGAGGAAACTTTTTAAGTCCTTGCATAAGGGAGTGAAATAATGTATAAGTATTTACATATTTTTAACGATATAGAAAACATGATTCAACATGGAGTGATAAAAGAAGGAAAGAAATTACCGTCTATACGATCGCTTGTTACGCAATATGAATGCAATAAGGCGACAGTAATACGGGCACTACATGAATTAGAAAAGCGTCATATTATTTATTCCATCCCTCAAAGTGGATACTACGTTGTTCGAAAATCAGGGAGTTTGGTAGAAAATGACGAGATAATTGATTTTGCTTCCTCAGCACCAGATCCAGATGTTTTTCCATATTTAGATTTTCAACGTTGTATTAATAAAGCCATTGATACATATAAAAATGACTTGTTTGTATATGGGACGCCGAAAGGTTTACCATCTTTAATTCCGGTTATTCAAAAACAACTGGCAAACTATCAAGTCTTCACTAAAGAAGAGAATATTTTTATAACGTCAGGTGTACAGCAGGCGCTAGCAATATTAACTTCTATACCATTTCCAAATGAAAGTGAAACGATATTAATTGAACAACCAACATATCATCTATATATTGAATATCTAGAAATAAACAAAATTCCTGTAATCGGTATTAAACGTACGAATGAAGGTATTGACTTAAATGAATTGGAACGCATTTTTCGAACAGGTAAAATAAAATTCTTTTATACAATACCAAGATATCATCATCCGCTTGGAACTTCTTACTCTAAAGATGAGAAAGAAAAAATCGTGCTACTGGCTAAGAAATATAATGTATTTATAGTGGAAGATGATTATTTAGCAGATTTAGAAATGGATTCAAAAGCAGATCCGTTATATAACTTGGATAATTGTAATCATGTAATATATTTAAAAAGTTATTCGAAGATTATTTTTCCAGGTTTACGGGTTGGAGTTGCGGTCATTCCGCCATCCATTGCAAATGATTTCCATAAATATAAAAAGATTTTAGATATTGATAGCCCAATGATATCTCAAGCTGCTTTAGAAATTTATATAAAGAGTGGCATGTTTGAACGTCATAAAAATAAAATTAAATCTTCCTATCACGATAGATCTAAAAAACTAGCAGAAACATTAGAAAGAACTCATAGTGAAAACCCGCTTTTATTCATATATAAAAAGCATAATACAATTGGAATCCATACTTGTTTAGAATTACAAAAAACGAGTATTTCCGAAATGTTTTTCCAAAGATTAAATGAAATGCAAATAAGTATTGATACTATTGATAAAAATTATATGAGAGGTTTTCCGAAAGAAAGACTATTAAAGTTAAACGTATCGAATGTAAAGGAAGATAGGATTGAAGTAGGAATTCGTAAAGTAATTGAGGAAATCAAACAAGTGGAACGTATAACCTTTCAATTTAAAAAAGAAAAAAATGAAAAAGGAGGTTTGTTGTGAGGCGCAAAATAATTCTCTTGTTTGTGTGTATCGCTATAATAATTGAAGCTATTGTTGTTACTAAATATTATAATAAAGATGATAATTAAAATCCTTCAAAGATACATGGCTAGATTTATTAGAAGATAATCCCTACAGCCAATTCTTAATTACGGTTATGGCGGGTGTAAACCAATTAGAACGTGATCTTATCCGTATGCGGCAGCGTGAAGGGATTGAACTGGCTAAGAAAGAAGGAAAGTTTAAAGGTCGGTTAAAGAAGTACCATAAAAATCATGCAGGAATGAATTATGCAGTAAAGCTTTATAAAGAGGTAGATATGACTGTAAATCAAATTTGTGAAATTACAAATGTGTCTAGGACCTCATTATATAGAAAGCTATCGGAAAGGAACAGTTGATGAGTTATACTAAAAATCAGAAATATATAATAGGGGATAAATTCCATAGAGAGGTGGAATTACATGCCTAAAATTGATAATATGTTAGCGATTCTATGGATGCTTCGCTCAGGTAAAAAAATTACTGCGAAACAAATTTCAGAAAAGTTAGAGATGAATATAAGGACTGTGTATCGTTATATTGATACAATTTCAACAAGTGGTGTACCTATAATTTCAGAACCAGGACATAACGGTGGATACACTTTATTGAACAATTTTATTGAGGCTCCTCTTTTTTTTGATTTTGAAGAGCAAACTTCACTATTTCACGCTGCTGTTTTTGCAGAAGAAGCCGGATATTATGGAGGTAAAGCATTAAATAGGGCCATTTCAAAACTAAGTAAATACTCAAATCAAGAGCAGGAAGCAAAGATAAACCAACATTTAAGTAGTCTAGAAGTAATCAGTCGATTTAGTTCACTCTCTATGGAACATTTTTTGAAGGAATTGGAGCAGGCCGTAACTGACGGGTACTCAATAAAAATCCTCTACTATAAAAGTGGCAAAAAGCAATTAAATTATAGATTGGTCGATCCGTACAGAATTATCTATTGGAATAATAAGTGGTATGTGATTGGATTTTGTCATCTTAGGAATGATATCCGTAGTTTTAGAGTAGATCGAATTGAAAGTTTAATGCTAACCGAAAATAAGTTTAACCGGCCAGAAAATTTTTCAGCACGTGACTTTTTTATAAAAAATCTTCTTCCAACTATAGAAGATAAAGAAGGAATTATTTCTTTGGTTATTAGTGGGGATAAAAGTGTATTGGCTGATATTTGCCAACATTGGTTTTTAGGACATTATTTACAAGAGCGGACTTCAAATCAAGCAGTTTTTCTTCTTGAAAAAGATATGATACATACATATGTACCTTATTTACTTTTACCGTACAATAAATCTATTAAAGTTATTGAAGTACTGTCGGAATTAATAAAATTTCATGAAGTAATATAACTTCCCTGACGTTAACTGTCAGGGAAGTTATATTATAATATCCATATCAATTGTGATTGGAGTGATATGGGATGCAAACAAAAAAAGTTTTTCTATATGTATTTAATACAATGTCGGACTGGGAATATGGATATTTAATTACCGAACTAAACTCAGGAAGATATTTTAAAAAAGATTTAGTACCTTTAAAAGTAATTACAGTAGGAGCTAATAAAGAAATGATTACTACTATGGGGGGACTAAGCATAAAACCAGATATTTCCCTTGATGAATGTACTTTTGAGAGTAAAGATCTTTTAATTTTACCAGGAGGGACTACTTGGAGTGAAGAAATTCATCAGCCTATCTTGGAAAGAATTGGCCAAGCTTTAAAGTTTGACACTATTGTTGCTGCAATTTGTGGTGCAACTGAGGCCCTTGCCAATATGGGATACTTAGATACTAGAAAGCATACAAGTAATAATTTAGAATACACTAAAATGGTATGTCCTAACTATAAAGGAGAAAAGTTCTATGAGTTGGGATCTGCGGTATCTGATGCGAATTTAGTTACTGCATCAGGAATAGCTCCTCTGGAATTTGCGATGGAAGTACTGAAAAAATTAGATGTATTTGCACCAGATACATTACATGCATGGTATAACCTAAATAAGACTCATAAACCTGAATACTTCTTCCAGTTAATGAATTCAATAAATAGATGAGCTAAAAAATTAACTTAGCAGATTTATATTTGTTTAAATAATTACCATGCTCTAGACAATGCCAAAGCATGGTTTTTGAATATAACTTAAAAATGGTTATGGAGTAATGAAAATTCCCTAACGTTGAAAATTCGTATTTTCCTGACGTTATCTCTATAAAAGGAAATATGATAGTAATCTTATATTGGAAGTGATAGAACTGAGTTATAAAAACTAGAAGAAAATTGTTACGTTAATACTTTTTAGAGCACTCAATTGTTGAGTGCTCATTTTGTTTAGGACATAATTGTTTTAAATGGAAATAAACTACCAATAGGTGATATCCTTAAGGTATAGTATTTACTTTGAATAGGAGGTTGATGGAGTCTATGGGGGTACGTATAGTGGATGATTTACAGCAATTATCATTGTTACTTATGTTTTTAAGTACATTTATATTTTACAGATACTTAAAGAAAGTGAAACGAGAGAGGAAATTGACTGGTTTTGAATGGACAATGTATTTTGTCACTCAATTTGCGACATTAATTTGGGCATTCACTTATTTTATTAAACACTTAGCTGAATCGTAATTTCTATTCATTTCAACTAGTTTACTGCTATCTATTAGGAATATAAATATAGTCCGTATCTAAATCAATGACAACATCGCTCATGATGTATTCTCGTAGTAACTTTGGGATTCTTTCATAGTGGTACCGTACACAAAATAAGCTTAGAAGCTCTTCGTTAGATAACTCTTCATTTTTAACATTTATATACAGGACGCATTCAATGTTTTAAGGAATTAAGTCAAGGAATAATTACTCCTTTAAAAGTATTTGTCTCATATGAATAATGAACAAAACGAACAGATACTTGTCACATAGCCTACATATGTTTCGACATTAATATGATAACAGAGCGCGGAGTAACATGTACGAGAATTTTTTTATAGGTACATCGGGTATGTAAACCAGGCAGGGGTTTTGCTTTTTCATTATGTATAAAAAGTATATTATCTTTCTTAATGTACATATTAAGTAAAGTATTTAATATCATGTACATAAAAGGCGGGGTAATATGGATGAAAATAAGAAAAATGAAGAATTGATTAAATTTAAGAAACAATGGTTTAATGAAGATAATCAACCAGTAGCTGGTATAGAGTTAGCTTTACCGCCCGATATAGGCAGCATGTTAGACTTGAAATCAGTTGATGATGAAAGTGGAGAAAGTAATAATGAATAAGTTTAATCTATACGCATCCATTTGGGTGCTTTTGTTTTTTTTGACAATAGAAGATGGATTATCAAATCCTTATTGAAAAAAGATTGATCTAAATAGATCCATTTTTTATATATGTAACTTTTAATTTTCACAAAAAAGTTTAATTAAAGTTCATTTAGAATGCTATATAAAATGGGAATGCTAATAACATTTACCATTAAAGGATTGGGCTATTATGCATATTATTTTTGAAAGTATTATTTTAATTTTTACTGGGATTCTTGCATTAAAAATGACGGGTAGTAAATCTGTTAGCCAAATGACGAGAGCTGAAATCATTATAGTAGTATCAATAGCACGTATTATTGTAGAGCCTGTATTAAGTAGGAAAGTAGTCCCATCTATATTTGCAGCTGTAATATTTGCAAGCGTACTTCTTATCATTCATTTCTTTGAACTGAAATCAAGGAAGGCGGAACAATTCCTAAATGGCAGTAGCTTTGTAATTGTTGAAAACGGAGAGATTATTAAAGCGAACTTGATGAAGGCAAAAATGTCTGAACAACAACTTTATATGCAATTAAGAGAAAAAGGAATTCATGATTTAAAGAGTTTGCAGCAAGTTACAGCTGAGCCGAATGGACGTATTGGTTATCAATTAATAGAGAAAGCTCAACCGATAACTTTAGAAATGTTAGAAAAAATATTAGATCAGCACAATACAAAAAGATAATTTCTCCTGAGAAAAGCTAATACCACAACAAAAGTATTGGCTTTTTTATTTTTCTACAAAAACATATGGGTTGATAAAAAAGAGTGAGTTTTACACCAATCTTTAAAATAGATATAGGCTTATTATTATGCTATATTCAATGGAGCTATAGTGACTGTGGTGAAAAAAGCAGCTTTAAAATGAATATGGCTTTCATCTGATATTAAACATGAGATAAGAATAAGGAGATAGAAATATAATGGAATTTTGGGAATCAAGCTTTATTGAGAAGCAAACGATGTGGGGGTTTGAACCTACAGAATCTGCAATTTTGACAAAAGATTTTTTTGTGGAAAACAATGTTAAAGACATATTAGTTCCGGGTATTGGATATGGGAGAAACGCAAAGGTATTTATCGAAAATGGTATAAATGTAACAGGCATTGAAATTTCGAAAACAGCGATCGATTTAGCAAGAGAAAACGGACTAGAAGATGTTAGTATGTATCACGGTTCGGTAAACAAAATGCCTTTTGATAATAAACTATATGATGGGATATTTAGTCATGCACTTCTTCATTTGTTGAATGAGCAGGAAAGAGAGAAATTTATTAAAGATTGTTATAATCAGTTAAAACCAGGCAGATATATGGTTTTTACAACAGTTTCAAAAAAAGCTCCAATGTATGGAAAAGGAAAACAGTTGGAGCAAGACTATTATGAGATAATGGAAGGCGTAAACATGTTCTTCTATGATTCTGAATCTATAAAACAAGATTTTAATAAATATGGATTAGTACAAGTTTCGGAAATTGATGAACCAAACAAGAACATGACAAATAAACCTTCAATCAATTTCTTAATGATAAAATGCAAGAAAGAACTATAAATAAAGTGAAACTTTAATCAGTGGGGGGGTTCTCCATCCCCCACTGATTATTAGTTGAACCAATCGGACTTTTATGGGCAGTTGATCCCCCACCTAACTTCTTTGCTTTCGCTGAATTTTGAG
>NZ_NJGF01000055.1:0-16926 GCF_002209985.1 Bacillus sp. K2I17 | reverse complement strand
CGATGGTAATACTGGTCAAGTCATTTTATGGCCTAGACTAGGTAGTGGTGGATACTGGAAGTTCACTGATCTTGGCGATGGTACTGATGGTCCTAGTTCTCAAGATTGTTCTGTAACAGGTGGAAAAGGTAAAAAGTTAGATTCAGATAAAATAGGTATTGGAAATGTTCTTGAGTTGGAATATATAATTTATGAATGTGCCATTGAAGTGAAACCTGGAATAGCTGGCATAAATACTGGTGGCACTTATACACTTAGTGCTACCCAAAAAGGTGTAAGTACTATATGGCCTATAGTTTCAGAAGTATCCAGATATGTATTCTCTGTATATGTTGAGAATAAAACACTCTGGGTGGACTTAGAAATGCAACATAGAACTCTACAAGGCTTTCCACCAGAATTTGTTTGGAGAAAAACTTGGGGTACTAAAACAAAAGTTGGTTCATGGGCAAACTTAAAGTTTTAGGAAAACTTATAAAAAAAGAAAGATCCAGTTGAACAAAAGTTAGATAGGGTTATTCAACTGTTAGAAAAACAAAACAAAGATCGCCCCTCCCTCCAAACAGGGGGACAATAACTTCCAATAACGAAAATTATGTAAATAAGCTGCCTATATGGGCAGCTTATTGTATTTTTGGCTTAGCGTGGTTTTTTTCCGAAATGCTGGCGATACCAATACTAGATTTAATTTAAGGTTTACAAACTATTAATCAAAGAAATTGTTCAATTCCTTACTCATTACGTTCGATGTTTTGTGCTTTGGTTTCTCATTTTTATTAAGCAGCGACTGCGTAGTATTATTCTTATTTTTTTGCTGAGATTTTAAGTGCTCTTGGCGTTCTTTGTAGCTCATACGTTTATGTTCTGGTTGCTTCTCATCATTTTTCGAATGATCTTCTCTATTTTTTTCCAAGTTTTCTTGAACCGTTATACTAATAGATTCGTAAACTTTTGCTACATCTTCATCTAGCTTATTTTCTTCGGTATGATTAAGCGTTTCTTCAATTGGAACCGTGTTGATTTCTACATGTGTTTCTTCTGGCTCTGTTATTGTAACGGGAATTGAAGTAGATTCTATACTTGTTCCTGCAGTTCCTATCATAGTAATGGGAATTCCAACAGATGGGAATTCTTCTAGCAGTGGTTCAGTTTCGTCAGGAACCTCGGAATGAATAACGGAATCTTTATTCCAATCTTGCTCTAACATAGTAATAGATAATTCTTTGTTTAGTTCTGTTACCTCCATGTTAATTTCATGGCATTCGTCCATAGGAGGTAATTCTATATCTATGGTTTCTTCAATATCTTCTTTCACGACCGGTTCTTTTATTTCAGTGCTTATACTTTCTAGATGTGTTTCTTCTGCTATAACAGGCAGTTCACCATTTCTTTGTAGGGCTTCTATTAATCTTGATGCACGTGTATAACTAATTTTAAACTTGTCTTGTAGTACAGATATAGAGGCACTTCCTGATTCTTTCGCAAACCTTAAAACATCGTCGTATAGAATATCCTTAAAGAAGCTAGTCTCCTCCTGTACAGTTCCTTGGTCTTCGTTTGGAATCGCTACTTCCTGTGAAATAGTATTGTCAGATGAATGAGTAGTATTAACGCTTTGTTCTTCTGGTATACTACTATTATTTGAAATTAATACTTTACGAGGTCCATCCCCTGTGTAAGAACTTACAACTTGATTTAGTTCTAACTTCTCAATACATTGCATAGCCTTCATATAGCCAATCTTGAATTTTCTTTGCAGATGAGATGGTGAGACTTGTTGTGATTCAATAATAAATTCCTTAATTTCTTCATACAACTTATTTTCAGCCTCATCATCAATATCTCCCTGCTGGTTCATAGCTGCAGGATCATTAGGTAGAATTTCATTTTGAGACTTGTGTTCCTTATAATCCTCCAATGTTACAATGTGTTGTTGCTCTTCGGTTGTTTCTATAGAGCTATTCTGTTTTATCTCATCCTCTTGTATAGGCGGCAAAGGTTGTATTTTCTTCATGTTCTCTGCGTCTACATGTTTCATAGGATTTGCTTTTGCAATAGATTCATTAATAAGACGAAGACGTTCATTTTCCCAATATTGGCCTGTTCGCTCCTCTACCTGTATGAGTGCATGTGCGAATTCTTCTTTAGGTACAAAGTTACTCGTAATTTGTTGGACAGGTTGCACATGGTTGTCTTGTACAATACGAGCTGCACAGATGAATGCACCTTGTCCCATGATATCTCCTGGTGACATAACAACTTCTTTTGCTTTCTGATAGGTTGATCCTAATCGACTAACAGGGTTGTCTTGCATAGGTGAAATACCTTGTTCAGATTCAGCCTCTTTAAATTCTTCTTTCTCACCAAACATATCTGAAAAGATTTTTGCATCATATGGCGTTACATCTCCAAATATCATTTTGTTACGGAATGATCCTAGTAAGGTAAACATGTATTGCTCTGTGAAGTCGAGAGCTAATTGAGATAGTGTTTGGCTAGCAATTGTGAGAATTACTTTATATTTACGAGATTGTGCAGGGAATTCTTTAAACGGGCGCACAATAAAGTCCGGGAACTCATCGACAATAATATGATGGTAAGGTGAGACGTTTGGTTTCCTACGGAATACGGCATTCTGTATACTAAGTAGAACGAATTTCCCTAATACGTTAGAAAGTTCTGCCAATTCCCCTTTTGCAGTATTCACAAGTAAAATACCACCTTGCTCCAGATGAATATCGAAATCAAAATCGGATTTTCCAAACAAAACACGCCGTATTAAAACGTTTGAAGCTAAATCTTTTAAGATATTACGCAAGCCCTTTACATATTCCTCTTCTCTATCATAATGCATTGGTTGTCCGCGATATTTTCCTGATTTATAAACGGCCGGTTCTCCTTGGAAATCTGTTTTTTCACAGATAGTATTATATAGCAATAGGTAAGGTTTTGAGGCAATCTCCACCTTTTCCCCTGCTCCACACCGTACGTGCGATTTTCACCGCATACGGCGTTCCATCATTAAATTAACTAATCAATAATATCCAAATTACATTTCTGACGAAACATATTGAGTTTTTTCAATTGTTTTCCATCCAATTGAAGTAAGTTTTTATATTTAACAATCGTCTCTTTCTTTGTAGCATGTATAAGTGTATGAACTAATTTATGAACAATCACAAGGTTTTTAAAATCATCTTTTCCTCCTAATTTTCTGGGGGTCACATGATGACAATGTACTTCTTCAGCTTCTAGGAATGTTCCCAAAATTGAGCATTTCCCTAATTGCATAGAGTACCTAGAGATTCGATTATCCTCGTACTCCAAGTTGTCATTTCTTTGTGTGAACATCATTTTATTGATTTCGTGTTCTACACTTTGTTTGATTCTCTTGTGATTTTTTCTTCCCTCAGTGGTGTAATTACAGATGTTTTGACTGAAATTCATTGCATTTTCAGTTCGAATATCTGCTATTGGATATAAATAGACTCCCATTATTTTGTATGTTTTATAGTTGTTTTTATGAAGTCGTTTATATAAAACCGAAGGGTTTATTGGTTTTTCAAATACATGGTTTTTAAGTCGATTATATAAGGTTCGTGATAGACGATAGGCTATTAGGCGAAAATTATAATTTACATGCGTAGCTGTTCGGTAGTAGTTTTTGATTCCTAATATATATTGATTATATTTGTTGACAGATATTACAGTTGGTTTATGTTGAATCTCTTTGATTAACTTTTTGGTTTTATCTAAAATAGTTTTTATTTGTTTACTTGCAACGTGTGTATTAGCAACAAATTTATTCTTCTTTTTAACTGCTTTTAATTTGAATCCTAGAAATTCTGATTTACCCTTTGTAATATTTGTTATCTTTGACTTTTCTCTTGATATATTAAGCTGTAGGTGATTTTCAAGGTATTCTTTGACTGCATGGAATATCTTCTTTGCAGATTCGTGAGAATCTGTAAAGATTTTAAAGTCATCTGCATATCGTACGATAAACATTTCTTTTAACTTTGTAGACTTCAGTGCTCTATATTTGTGAAGGCTTGTGTACTTGTGTTTCGTATCCATGTTTTCCCATTGGTTCGAGATCCACCAATCTAGATCATTCAGTACAACGTTCGATAGTAGTGGTGATAAAATACCACCTTGCGGTGTTCCTTTTGAAGGTATACCTACGCCTTCTATCGGTGATTTAAGCATTTTTGAAATAATGCTTAGCACCCTGTTATCTTTTATTCCAATGTTGTATAGCTGTTTTATTAGCTTGGTGTGATTTACATTGTCAAAGAATCCTTTTATATCTACATCTACTATATGATGTTTATTCCCTTTATTTATAAGAGATTGACATCTAGCTATTGCATGTTTTGTCGCTCGATTAGGTCTAAATCCATAGGAATGATTGTAGAATTTTGCTTCACATATTGGTTCGAGAACTTGTTTAAACATTTGTTGGATTAGTATGTCTCTCATGGTAGGAATACCTAAAGGCCTTGTTTTACCGTTTTCTTTAGGTATCGCTACCCTTCGTACTTTTTGAGGTTTATAATCATTTAAAGCTGTTCTAATGTCTTTTATGAAGTTTTCTACATTTTTCATTTTGTAATTATCTATGGTTATTCCATCTGTACCTTTTGTCTTTGAGCCTGTATTGGCTTTGATATTGCGGTATGCGAGTAGTATATTTTCTTTTGATGTTATAATTTCATATAATCCTATTCCTTTTGTGCAGTTATATTTACTGCGCTCATATAGCGTGTCAAAGGTGGATTGCATACCGTAGTACTCGCTGTTTCTCAGTGTAGCGTTCATCGATGGATATATTGCTCCTTCCTGTTGGAAAGTCCCATCATCATACTCGACCTTATGAACTTCATTTGGTTACTATTGTTTAATTTCTTTAATGACTCGGGGTTATCCCTCCACTATGTTTCCATAATTTCATCGGTACTGTACCCCTGCTTTCACGAGAGTAAATCAATTTCGGCTTTATACCTTATATGAACCAACCCCAAGATAGTGGTTTAAATAGTTGTCTCTCGCTTCCCACGTTCCGATTTAACTAGCTGTACATCTAATTTTAGGTGGATACTATAGGCCTGTAAGTTCTCTATGTTCATTGTTACATAGTACGAATTTCATAGGTTCGATTCTTACTTTTCGTTGACTTACCCCATACAAGGGATACAGTTTTCACTGTATTCGAATTTTAGACCCGTACATTCGTATCTTCGTCAGACCAGTTGGTCATTCTCACCATGATTAGTTTATAGCCAACCGCATTATCAATTGCCATATACATGTTGTCATGTACTTAGGCTTTCTTCATGCGTCTTCACCTAGCTTCATACAGTGCAGTCTATCAACTTTCTCTGCATGTAGGAGTATTATTGGGAGTGTTTCAGCTCAACATGAAGGCTTTCATTCCACTCACTCGTTAAATCAGTTATTACTATCTGTGTTAATCTAGATAGTCTTCTCATTTCATAGTTATTAACTATTTATAGAGAAACGTGTCGCACTAAACCATTCGTCAATACCTTTTATAATTTGATATTCGTTTTTTTGGTCACGTGAAGCTGCTCCACTTTGAACAAAATCATATAACTTTTCTACCTGTATTTTTAATAGTTTGTGCATACGGTGAACACGCTCTACATCGTCATACATGCTTATTAAATCATCAAAGGTGACATCTTTTTGAGGATTATGCAGTTTTAATAAGTAAATATGTTGCTTAAGGTGGTTACGCTGCGCTTGTTCAAAGAACGCATTGTTAGATTCTGACAAACCTTGAATAACCATTGCGAAAACCTCTGCTACTTTATCAACTGGTCCTCGCAGAATGTTTATATTTTTGGTATCAGGATTAGTTGGATCAATGTAATAAACCGAGCTTGCAGGAATCTTATGTGCTTGTACCAACTTAAATACTTTTTGACATAAATCATTACTCGGTTCAATAACAGTCACACCATTTAAAAATGTTCCTTTTACTTCTTCTGTATCATAATCATTCTGTTTATACACTATTTCAAACTTATTTATAAAACGCACCATCCAGTGTAAATCTTGATTTATCATAGGAATAATTAAACTTGATGTTTTACCAGAACCAATTGGACCAATAATGATACCATTTAACGTTCTATCTTTTCCCTTAATCCGGACCATTTCTTTATGCTCAATATGCGGTCCAATTTCTACATCAGGGTATATTTGTTCTTCTTGGCTATTAAACCATTTTTGTAACTTGTGATTTTTATATTCGTATTTTTGTACCCACTTTAATATTTCTTCTCGGTAACGAACAATATGGCCACTATACCAAAGTGTAAACAAAATCATAAATACTGTAGGTAAAAATACAAAAATAATAGTGAGTGTGTGAAAATTCCCTGTTAAAACATGACCTATGGCCTCATACTCACCAAAATTAACATGCTTTGATTTATCCGTAAGATACGGAACAACCTTTGCATGGATCGGAGCAGTTGCAAACCATAAAAAGTGAATATCAACTGCAACATGAGAAGCAATCAAAATTATTAATTTCCCATTTTTTACATGCAAAGCAGGAATACGACTATAAAACCTAAAGCTGAATTCTCCTAATAGCAAAGAGAAGAACATTAAAATAAGCGGTACATATGTAATTTCTATAGGATAAGACGGCTGTTCAAATGCATAGTAGAGTAACTTGATGTAGTTTACTAAACCGAATCCAAACGAGAGAATAAATCCGCTAATTAAGCCGATTGTAGTAAATAACGGTAATCGTTGTTTAAATGTCTCCATATAGGCTCACCTACCTCTTACAGATATAATTGAGCTTTATGTTTAAACTTGAATCGATTATTGAATTCTGGTTGAAATAGTTCTTTTGATTTTTCAAAAAAGAATTTTGCTGCGTCTTCAGTTTGTTTTAAATATAAATCAATACTATCTCTTTCACAGAGTTGGTTATATTCTTCCTGAGAAAGTACCGCAATATTTACTTCTATTTTTTTATTCGTTTCCGTTTCAATGATTACATCATACCAATAGTAATTCGGTTTTCCTGGGATTTGGATATCTTGTAGAGAAACACTAAACGTTGCTCCCTCTTCTGTCATATGTTTGAGGACTAGTTCGGGGTTTTTAAACGCTTCTCGAGCAGAGAGCACTCCCCCAGTTGTAGTAGTTGCATATTGTAAATCCATTTTGATTTTCCACCTTTCTCCATATAAAAAAAAGCAAGCGACACCCACTGTAAAAACAGCGTGTGTCGCTTGCCTTAAATTCATATGTTCTGATTTGATTGTAGTTTTTATTATATGTTCAAACGTTATTCTAACACCCTGAAGAATAAAAATCAATAAAATTATATAGAAGTATATAAAAAATAATAGATTAATATAATTCAACAAGTTTACGTCTTTTCGGATGTATGTTATTTGCGGTACGTACCATGATCTGTTCATCTGCGTCTATAGTGACATCTTCATTTTTGAGGGATAGCAGTAGCACGTTGTCATAAGTGTCCATTAATAGTATATCTCGAGGATTTTTGCGTTTCGGGTAGATCACAACAAGTGGAATCCCCTCATCACCTTCTCTTCTTGAAAACACAACATCGTCTAATCTAGCAATCATTCGGTAATCATTTTCATTCCCAAAAATAAAGAAGAAATCTTGCATAGCATCTTTATCTCTTCTATACGTTCGTCTAAGACCACCATCTATTGTTTCTTTAAAGGTTTGAACATTTTCAACAAATGCGTAACGCCAATCGGCATCGCCTACTGTACGTTGAGATAAAGGCAAAAGAATATCTTGTTCAAAGTTTTGATTATCATCTATTCCTAGAATGATATCTGAAATAACATCTCCAGCTTCTTTCAAAGAGCAGATGTGTATATTCAGATTTGGTAGATTTATTAATAGTTCATGATACTCTCGCATAGAAAATAAGAGATTTTTCATACGTACGTACGGTGGTTCTGCATCTTCTGCAAGGAACATCGACTTGTCATACATAACAAAAACAACAGTTATATTCTTAGTGTTTTTTTGTGCATATTCAATATACTTCCCCACCTTTTCAACTAAGGTAGCATTGGTTTCTTTGCACATATCCATTTCAATGTAAATATTTTTGTCTTGATATGAAATGTGTTCATCAGGAATTAAGAGTAAACCTGCATCTTCAATTTCTGTTTTCTTTTGCTTTTGATGATATGAGCGAATATTTAGTTCACTTAATATCTTATTCGTATTGGTCTTTTTCGAGATTTCTAAAAGTGTGCGTACTAATATTTCTCGTGAGCAGAGTGTATGCAGTGAGATTGAAGAAGAATATCTACGTTTTGAAGACCCTTCAGGAATCCGTCCTATTTCTTGAAGGTAATCAACCATTCTATCTTTTAAGGAGAATGTAGCGCGTCTGGTTATACTATCATCTCTTTTATCAATTTTTTTAGTCAGGATAGCACCATATTTTGAAAAACGATTAAGTTTTGTAAACACACTATCCTCAGAAAAATCCCTACCTTCAAATGCACTATAAAGCTGAGTAATTTGTCGTGTAGTAAGATGCCTTTTGTAATATAAAAATGTGAATACAAATATATCAGCCTCTTTTAAACGAAAAGATTTCTGTGTTCCTTTACTTGTATATTTATACGTTTTACTTTTCATTATATGCAACTCCATAATTCGAATTTATTTTCAATAAATAACAACTATTTCTATATATCTTATTACAGCAAAATTTAGTTGTAAATTATTAAAAGTTTATACTGAATTTGCGCTAATCTAGATACTAAAACTCGTACGCTGAAGTTTGGATTACTTCTCTTCCTAAAAATCCGCTAGAAACATTGATTTATATAGTCTTTTGGTCCTTTTAAAATTGTTCGGACGGAAGACATGTTTTAACCGAACAATTTTTTTAAGGATTAGGTATTGGAATGAAATTGTTCGGACGGCCTAACAATTTGTTTAAACAATCACATTATATAAAGCTGTGTTAAACATACAGAAAATATAATAGATATCTTATTTGTTCATTGTAGTTTTTTATTGCTATTGAAATAGAAAAAGACCGACAAAAATTATATTTGTCGGTCTTTTGTTTAGAATGATAATTTCTTCTTTGCTGGTTGTGAATCGTCAGCAACTTCTACTTCAGGTTCAGCACCAAAATTCAATTTTTTCTTTTTAGGTTTTTCTTCTTGCACTGAATCATCAAATGCGAAAAGTTTATTTAAAACAGCATTTGATTTCTTAGAATTAGCTTGCTCACGTTCTTCTTTAATTCTCGTAATCTCATCAATAATATCACTCACACGTTTTGGCAATGGTAGCCCTGCAACAACTGAATAGAATTTTACTATATCCTCTTCTTTTTTTGCTGTATGTTTATTAACATATGGAGCTATAGGACGTTCATCTACATATGGAGTTCTTTCTTTTAAGAAGTTTTCCATTTGGTTAAGGAAAGAGAAGTTATATAATCGACCTGCTCGTAGCGGTGATGTAACGATAGATAGTGCGCTCTTTTTAGCACTTTCTAGCTCTTCTCTCTCTGTATCGTATAAAACACCTTTTTCTAGTGCGTTCCCTAATTGAGTCAAGTAACCTAGCGGGTTTTCAGTGTCTAATTGATTTGATTTTAGTTCTAGTTTTGCTAATGATAAAATGCCTGGTGTATTAATTACTTGAGCAAATTCACTCGCATCAAAATGTGTATCTGAAAACGGTGTAAATGATGAAGTAACTAAGTTAATCTCATGTAATGCATCAGCAATATATTTGTTACTATAGCTAGTATATTCGTTTGCTAAAGCACTTGGATTTTCCTCTTCAAATTTTCTATATAGTTTAGCGTTATCTATTAATACAATTGAACCAAAAGCTTCTTGGTTCATAGCAATACTACGAATGCGTGAAGTTGCGTTTTCTAATACTTTTAAAGCCTCTGCATCACGTGGTAAAGTCAGTAATAATCCAAAATTGTAATCATGTTCATATAGCATTTCAATTGCCTTTAATAGAGCTCCAGTTCCTGTTCCTCCACCAAGACCACAAGTAATCCAAATGAAATCACGATCTTCAAATTCCTGCTTAACCGCTTCGAAAATCGTTGTTTCATGCTTTACAAATGCTTCTTCACCAATCTGTGGATTACGAGCTGCCCCCTGCTCATATCCTTCTAACTGTATTTTACGGACATTTCCCGCGTTTTTAATCTCAATCTTGTTAAAATCTTGACTATTTGTATTAACAAGAATCGCACGATATGGGTATTTGTTATTTTTAATTTGAGTTTCTTTATTTGCACACTCTGCTGCAATTGCGCATCCTCCCATACCTAGTCCTAAGAATCCAAATTTTAAGCTAATATTTCCTTGGCTTTCGATTTCTGAAAAATTGCCTGCCATATGTATAGCCTCCCTCAAATATATATTTTAGTTGTTTTTCTCAACTCGTTTTTCTAGTTCTTTAATTAAAACATTACCTAGATTTGTTACTTCGTAGACTCGAACGCGTCCAAATGGTTTAAAAGATATCAACCCTGCTCCCTCAAGTCGTGCAGTCATAATATCCAAAGAATATCGCGAAGGAAGTATCTTTTTTCCTTCATAATCCTTTTCATTCTCAATTTGATATTCTTTATGATATTGGTTGATACAATCCCATAGCTTTTCTTTGTGCATTGCACCTTCAGCGTATAGTACACGTAGAGCCCAAATTCCTTCATTCAAATTCTCACAGAGTACATCAATAATTTCATTGCTACTCATTGATATATTAGACACTAATTTCACACCACCTTTAATGAAAAATAAAATTTATGTATAGTTACAAGAAAGTATACTTAATATTACGGAATTCAATCCCGCTATATATGCCGTAAATACTTCGGGATATACTTCCGAAGTATCAGATGTATTAACTATAATACATCTATACTAATTAATCAAGAATCTTTTAACATCAAGGTTTTGAATACTTCCGGAATATAACCCGTAATAACAACCGTATTAATTACGGGTTATATTTACGTACTTATTCCGATAATTAATCCCGCTATTTTTATCTAATAACTATCAGGTGCAACTACAATTATGTGAAATTCTTTTCTATAGGAGTTGATTTATTTACGGTTTACTGAGCTGTTTTCCTATATATTGAGGTGTTACGCACGCTCATCCAACTAATCACCGCTTAACAACATGGGCAATTTCGATACATAACTTATAGATTGAGCAATGATTGGTTGAGTGATCAGATACAAAAATACACAAAAATTTACGTAATCCGCAAAGGTATCCTTTTAGTTTCTATAGAATTTCTATATAATGTATTATAGGACAGGCATCATATAGTTAGGTGGTGAGCAAATGATTGATGAGCAGTTAAGCGATGGTTATTATCGTGTATCTGAAGTAGCAACCATGCTTGATATACCTGAAAGTACTCTTCGAAGATGGTTGAATGATTTTGATGAGTACTTGAACATAAAAAAAGAACGACAACTTAAATATGTTCACGAGGATAGTATCGATACAGTAAAAAAAATAAAACATTATTATTCAGAGTCAAAGAAAAAGCACGAAATAGTAGTGCTTTTAGATATGGATCCGGCTGTTATTCGTAACGTTTATGCTGAAGAGATTGATGACGATGATGAGCAAAAGGAAACATCGCTAGTTAAAGCACAACAGATGAATACAGATTTAATAGAGGCTTTAACAGAAAAGATTACTGAAGAAGTTACAGCCAAAGTGACGGCTGAATTAACAAAGCAAAATATGGAATTCTTCGCTGCTGTAGCTAAACAAAGTCAGGACAATTTCGATAGAATTAATAAACGTCTAGAGGAACGTGACGAAAAACTAATGAGCACTATACGATTAATTCAGGAACAAAAAAGTGCAAATGCTCAAAGACAAGAAAATACTGAACAAAAAGGCGGATTTTTCTCTAAGCTTTTCGGGAAAAAATAAAAGAGACTATCATTTTGATAGTCTCTTTTATTTTCTAAATCCTTAGGACACTTAATATCTTTATTGAGGTAAAACTCATTAATAGGTATCATGATTAATTCAAAGTTACTATGTTATCATTTCAATTTTGTATAGTATAATTCAAAATCCTTATATATAGAATTAAAATATATTTACAGGAGTTGATACATATGTGGAATAAGATTAATAATTGTGAACTACTCACCACTTAGCAAATCTTGAAGTGGGAGCTTCTCAGTTCCGTGACGAAAGTAACCTTTCGTCTCCCTGAGCGTTACTTCGGGGTGTTCCACCCCTAGATGTCCAACGCATGGACGCTCTTTTGGTACGGTTGATATTTTACGCAGGAACCGAATGGCTTGGTTTTCGCACTCTATTTTCTTCCTGCAACCTTCTATATCAAGTTATCAAAGAACTTCATATAGCTAGTTTATCAAAAGTTTTTGGCTATGCCAAACCGAAATTCATCTCCCACCTATCGTTGGGCTACGCCCTTCACACGCTTGAGGAAGGAGAATTCTTTCGGGGAATACGTTAAAATTTATGATTTGGCTATTTCCCGTTATTGGCTTGTTATATGCTTATGAATTCTTCTCTGGTATAATGTTCGGCCAAGAGTTTCGTTGGCTCAAATTATTATGCACGATCATAATGATTCTAGGATTTATGGATATTAGAAAGAAACTTAGAAACAAGGACTATAGAACAACGTGATGCTAAAGGAATCCTTATGGGTTCCTTTTTATTTTTTCCAATCTTTGAAATCGGCATACTTCATATATTCTTTTTTAACGACTCCTTTATACCATTTACTCTTACTTTCAGGTCTAGTAGGTTTATTGTTATATTCATTAATATCTCCGTCTACATTGAGCCATTGAGGATTCTCATAAGCATATTTGTAGATGAATTGCCTAGCTTCTTTTAATGAATTGAATTATCCTAAATGCAACTTTGGTTTAGCAGTTCTATATCCATATACAAAATAAGTTGTACCACGTTTCCCTAAAGTTTCAAAAAATGGTTTTGCTACCAAATCATTTTTTCTCATTCAAACATCCTCTTTATAATAACTATAGGTTTATTATACAAATTAAGCACTATTAGTTTATTATTCTGTTAATCAATTTACATTAATTCTTAGAACAATAACCTAATAATCATGTTTTTTACTATAACTGTGTACTTCTCTTTTGGTTTGAGAATTAATTTTGCTGCTAAAAATCCTATAATCGCTTCTCAACCGCCCAATCACTGGTTACCCATCTTTAGAAATACAAACTAAAATCATACAGGTGACTGGTGATTAATCGACTGAACGAAACTAGACTTAATATAATAAAACCAACCACTCAATCACCACTCAATTTATACGAGGAATTGCAACTTAAGTGTATTGGCTGACCGGTGATTAGATGAGTGATTTTTACTAATTTGAGGTAAAATGAAGTCGTATTTAAGTTAGCTTGGTGGTGGTTTGTTGATTAGAGGGTGAAAATATTGATTGAGCGACAATTGATTAGATGAGCGTGGTGAATGTAATTGGTTTCTTGTTCGTAAGGGGTTGGTTATTGATTGAGAGGCGATCATGTAGGTGATTAATACACAGGTTTTCGTTCGTATTAAGTTCAGCAGGTTTATACTTTTAAAAAAATCAGCTTGCAACCATGAAAAAAACTATTTATGATGTAGATACTTTAATAATTTTATATTCTTCTAGATATAGATTTATTAATAGTAATATATTCATATAACTAAAAAATAAAATATAAAAAGTAAAAAAAGGTTCATCAGCCCAATGAAATAGCGCCAACTACTTCATTGTGGTTCACCGCAAAAAATCCCAAAAGAAATGTGTCAAGGACTGCGGTAAACAAAGCCAATAAACCTTTTTTAATTGCATGAAATTATAAAATAATTTTACTGTATCTTATGTATTTGTGCAACTTAAAAAGGGGATTTCTTGCGTATTTTTAGGCATTGTTTACCGTTGTTATATAAGTATTACTTTTTTAAAGAGAGTAGTATTTTTGTATCCGTGGTATGACAGTGCCTTTTTCTGCTTTTTCGAAAGGAGTTAGCAATATTATGCATACGCAAATGGCTTTTTCCCAACAGAACTTTAAAGTTTATGGGGTTAAGTTTTTTGATGGACTATTAAACATCCTAAAACTAGAAAATGAAAGAAAAGAGTTACCATCTTCAGCTTTAGCTACTTACATCTTGCTTCACTTTGAATGCAATGATATAGGAATGCTACCACGTGAATTTCAAATAATGGATCTTGCTAAGAAAAGTGGGATTCCCTACACAACAATTTATACAGGTTTTCAAGTTTGTTTGGAGCGTAAGCTTGTAAAAGAAACACCTGTTGGAAATCGTACTGTATATGAAATTGTAGATTATGCATTGTATAACCATACTGCTTCGGAAACTGCAAACATATCAGGTATAACGCTTTCGTATTTCCGCATTCCGTTTCACCTTATCCAAACAATGATAATGAGTAGTCTAGTAAAGGCTCGTGATAATAGGGGGATTATGTTCCTTCTAGATTTAATCAACACTTTTTCCAGAAAAGTAGGTATGGAACATCATAAACATAAAATTGAGGAGTTCCAGATCACAAGAAGAATGGCTTTCTTGAAAGAAAGATTAAAGCGTAATGCAAAAAAAGTAAGACAATATATAGAAATTATAAAACCAATTGTGCAATTTACTGCAATTGATTCTAAAGAGAAAAATTCTAATGAAACACGAATTACAAGTATAAGAAAACAGGTAAAACAAATCATCATTGAGAAGTTTAGTGTGGTTTTTTCTTCAAACTGCGTAATAGAGAATGATAAAAAAGAATTACATAAACCAGTAGCAAAGTGCAGAAAAGAAGCGGTGTCTCGCTTAAAGCATATGGGACAAGCATTACGAAAAAAAGATAAAGAAAATATTATGACTGCATTTAGACAAGAAATTGTTGATCATGCAATCTATTTACCAACAAATCAAAAACAAAATGAATTACTAATTTACGCAATGACTTATGCATTAGATAACGTTGAAAGTTGTACGAAAGAGCAAGAAATATTCTCTATACCAGCATTTATGCGTGTACAGTTTAGGGAATCATGGATGTATTTTAAGAAAAAAAGCTTGTCCGTAGAAGAAAGACACGATGCAATGATAAATTATCATAAGAAAAATGGTGTTTATCCGGACTTTATGTGATTTTTAAAAAAATAAATACAGCAGCCCTTGTTAAAAATCACTTAAAAGCAAGGGTTATTTGGCATGTTCTTTACTTTGAAGACATGCTTTTTTATTTAGGGAAATGTATCTACGAGCATATTTACGCAAGTATATAAGCAGCCTATGCTACGTTTGAATACGATTCAGTTTGTTTATAATTCGATTTAATACTTGTGTTTATCTTAATAATATTATTCTAGACTTGTGAATTCTGAGTAATATGGCATTTAACTTCTTAATTTGTAATTTATATGATGTAAGACTTGTTTGTATTGGGGATATTACGATAAGGATTTTAACTTAATAGCAAGGAACGTATGTAATACAAGGATTTAGAGGTATTTGCTGCATCTCTTTATAATTAATAATTGAGTTTAGTTATATATATTTCTTGTTCTTTGTATATAAAATACTTGTGATTATTTATATTTAATTACTTGTATTTTTTTAGATTAAATACATAGTAAAATAGAAAAAAGGACTAAATATAAGGCCTCAAGGATTTAATTAATCTATTGACTTTTAAAATTCATAGAGGTAATCTTATACATGAGCAACAATTAACTAAGAGAAATATACAAATTAATAGATTTATTTTCTAGCTAAACGGACACACCGAAGGCACATAACCTGCCATCGGTGTGTCTTTTTTTTGTATAAATAACAAGAAAAGGGAGAATTTGAAACTATGAACGAAATTGTGAACCTGAGTAAGGAACGATTTAAAAAGTATTGTGAGGACAATACAGCATTTGAGGAGAATATTAATCGTATTATTAATCACTACTTTTTATTACTAGGGAATAAAACAAGTATCTTACAAGAAAGAGAATTTAATAACGAAATTGAGGAAAAAACATTTAAAAATAATGTAAAGCGTTTTGAAACTCTATTCCCTGCAGCCGTTAAGAATGCATTTTTAAAAGGGTATCAATTATGTCTTGAGTTTATACATCATCCTGAAACACAAATTCCAGACACTTTATATACTGATCCGAACTTTATAAAAGATATTCCTTTTGCCTTAGCAAATGCATCTGAATATGAATTGTACGAAATCATTCGAACAGATGAAACACAGGAGTTTAGTGTGTTTGCTATACGAACATACGAGGAGATTCGTCCGTTATTAGAACAAGTATTTTGTGAAATTGCATATGCTGGTGCTGAATGTGCTTTTGAACATGAGCGATTGGAAAAAGGATTTGAACTAAAAACAGGTGAAAGTACCTCGCTAACCAAAGTCCCTGTAGATCGTCTTTTTGCTATTACGCCTTCAATAAATGGAGTTGTTGTGCATGCAGAAAAACATTGCGAGATTTGGAATCTAAATTGGAATAGCAAAGTAACGATAGATGATCCTTTTATTGAGGTTGCTGAGGTTACATTTATTCATCAAACAAAGGATATGATTCAAAAAAATATTGAAGATGGTGTTTTATACTACAGCATTCTTTATCTTGATACACCTTTACATGAGATACAAGATCGATTAGAAATACGAGTAAAACTAAATTCTGATTTGGGGGCACCACGTCCAATGGAACAAGTTGAAATGGAGTATATTCTGAATGAGATTATTGGGAAAGTTCATCTTCAGGCACAAATTCCAATTGAAAACATGATTTTAATCCAACGTTAGAGTTTGTAGGAGGTT
>NZ_NJGF01000054.1:0-16989 GCF_002209985.1 Bacillus sp. K2I17 | reverse complement strand
ATCTTCAGTTTTCAAAGAGCAATCTGTACAAGGATATGGTAGCAAACATGTTGGCTTATGCCAACCAACATTCATCTCCCACCTAAAATTGGTGTTTTACACCTTCACAATTTTGAGGAAGGAGTCTTCTGTCGGAAAACGATAAAATCTAGGTAGTTTACAGAGGGGAAAAGGAAGAACTGAGTGATGTATATACTTGGATCTTCCTTTTTTATTGCAAAAAAGAACTGGGGGGCAACTATTATGTGTGTAGAAAATGTTTTAGTGGTGAGATTTTATCCACCCTCACCAACAGTAGGGAAACACTGAATACGGGTAAGTGTATGCTTGTACATAAACAAGATTTTGCATTCTAGGATAAATGGATTGTTGAAGTAGATACTTCTCAAAAGAAAGGGAACGAAAAAGAAAAGTAATCGATGGGCAATTTGAATTCGATTTATTTGCATAATCGAGAGGGGAATACCATGTTTACAAACATTTTTATCGGTATATTTTGTTATGTATTTTTTGTAGTTCGTAATTCAAGAAAAAAATTTCTAATAGAAGAAGCCAAGAGGGAAGAAAGAGAAAATACAACGGTAGAACGTCCCGTTTATTGGTGCCCGAGAGAAAATAGACCTATTGGTAGGGAACAAGAGCGTATGACTGTCCTAACAAAAGAAATCACCTTAGAAAAAGAGGTAGCAGTTATATATGATTTAGTTGCTATTACTGTTCAAAAGAATTTGGGTGAAGAATTTAGTAACAAGTTAGAACAGAAAATTGATGCTGAAGTAGTGGAGCATGTTAAGAGTTTTCACTCTGCTCCTGCTTCTGAAACAGTATATAATAACTCATTTCCGAGTGATGAGGACATACCATTTTCAAGCAATATGGATACACTAGAGGAATTATTAGGATATGAAGATACATTTCCTGAACTAGAACAACTGAAAATCCCACAAGAAACAGCACATGCTACTTCTGTTCAAAATTTAGTGTCAGAAGAGGAAGAATTTCAGGTTGTGATATGGACGGCTAAAGTGGTAGAACGAGAGCAAGAATTTACCTGTGTAATAAACATATCTAATAACAAGGGCTATTGGATTCATACAGGGGGAGAAATATTACCAGAAAATCAACTGCTGTATTTAGAATTAAAAATTGATTCATCGTATTCCTATACATTAGTTAGATGGAGTGGTAGATAACTAGGAAATATCTGAATGTATTTCCTAGTTGTATTTTCTTAGTTAAATAGCATGAAAAACAGCATTTTCTCACTCATTTTTACAAGGATAAAATTTTTTTGTTTTTGTACAAATGAGTGAGATAGAACGATTCACCATATTAGGATATTCGACTATAATGGAACACTGTACATCATTGTAATATTAAAATGTTTTAAGGTTTAGGTGATTAACAGCCTTAAAACAGGAGAATTGAGAACTCTCCGTAATATTCCAATGCTTTAAATAGATAGCATCAAAACATGATTATTGTATGAAAAACTATTTTATCAAATTAAATAGGAGTGATAATATATGGCAATTGATCATATAAACAACAACGTAGTAGAAAAATTAGAACAAGCGGTGCGCTATGAAAAGAAACAAGTTCAGTTATTACGTGTAAGTAAAAGTAGTTCTAATATACACGCTTACATGATTTTTCCGGAATTCTCGGTAGTTAAAATTTCCAATACCGAACTGGATGAATATATAGAAAATCTATCAATAAGCTTGAAATATGTCATTGATCGGAGGTTGAGTCAACAAGAAATAGAAAAACAAAATCATTCTTTCATTATGACATGCACAGTTGAGGAGGATGGAGTGATAGATGATGAAACTATTCATTTTAATACGACGTATGTTAAACCACCAACAATTGCAAATAAAGTATTTAAGTTAGTGTGTGGATTAGGCAATCGTTTAGATAGCTTAAGAGAGTTACATCTTACAGTATTAAATAATAATATTAATCGAATTGAAATTGGATTTTACAATGAAAATGAAACACATATGGCAGTAGAGAAGGAAGAAATCGCGAATGCAATTATGGGGGCATATACAAAAGCAAATATCTATTATGCGGCAGATCTCTATTATGTTGCAGAAGGAAATCAAATCAAATTAAAGAGCGTTAAACCAAAATTAGCGGGGGATGTGTGATGAAACAAGAAAAAAGGATGATAGGAGTCTTATGTACGCTTGTTTTAATGGCTTTACTTTTTATCCCCTTACAAGCAGCTCAGGCCTCTGTAAAAGTAGATTTTAATGAATTAAAGGGAAATGATGTTTCGTCATCCTTTAAAGAGGGGTTAAACAATCGAACGAAAATAAAAGAGAAAGATGATTCATTTGGCTCATCAATCATACAAAAGATTGAAGGTTTGTATGCACCGGCTTTTAAGGTAGGAGTAAATATCTTTTCTATTTCATTCGTATTAGGCATTATTGTCATGGTAATGGCGTTAATTACAAAGAATGGCCAGTGGATGAAGTGGGCAACTGGAAGTATGATTTTCTCATTTATTAGTATGATTTCCCTGAGACTAAGTGTGTACTTCTTGTTCAGTTCGGATGTATTTTCGTTTATGAACATCTTTACGGATTTTTTAAACCTGTTTAAAGCAACAGCACTTATTTTCACACCGTTTATGTTAATCGCAGGTATTCGTTTAAGAAAAATTCATGAGAGTACGAAACAGCCAGAGTATTACCGTTGGTCCAACCGTGTTATAACGGGTTCTTGTTTGCTGTGTATGTTAGCCGTACTCGCTCCATGGTTATTTGCTAATATGTGAAAAAATATATATAAAGATGGAAAAGGTACTGAATCTACATTCAGTACCTTTTATCTATCTATTTGTTTTCTTCTTTCATATTCTTCAAGTATTTCCGGCGATATAGGAGATAATATGCCACTTAGAAATACAGTTGTATTTTTGCAGGTGAAAAGGTTTGAAAAAACTGAATCTGTTTCTTGTTCTGTTACCGTATTATCTACTATAAGCTTTAACATGTCTATTACAATCCTCTTTAGGCTAGTTCGTAAATTAATAGAGATGTATCATATCATGCTTATAATTGAATGTGAATATTTCCCGTTTAAAAATAACCTGATTTATTTTGAAAGGACTGTTTGTTTTGAAAAGAAATCGAGAATATAATGTTTTGCGAAATTCCATTTTAATCGGTTGGCTGCTCACAATTATTGTTATGGGTCTATCTGTCTATTTTTCTTCCATTATATATTTATTAATCGGATGTTTCATTCTGTCGCTAAAATACGGATTAATGGGCACAATAAAGAATGTAGAAAACCGTTTACCTACCTGGGCTAACTTTGGAGTCATTGAAAAACCAGTAAATAGAAGGGTAACTAGACCCTTTCAGTTTCGGGGTGGGCTCCTTGTTTCTTTAGCATTGGGATTCGTCGAGATGGTGATAAAAGGCTTATGTATCTCATATTTTATTTTAGGGTTAGAAACGTATGTATATCGTTTGATGCGCAGAAACGCAAGAGTGTGAAAAGGAGGCTTTTATTATGAAAGTATTGATATTCGAAGTGATTCTCATTGTGATTCTGATTCCTTTGAACATTGTTTTAAAAAAACATGTACCGAAATGGAAAGCCGGGGAAAGACTAGTAAAACGTATATTGGGCAAATTAGATCCCAAAAGTTATTATGTGTTACATGATGTGACGGTTCATACGGAGTATGGTGATACAACGCAAATTGACCATATTGTTATTGCGGAAACAGGTGTATTTGTTATAGAGACAAAGAACTACGAGGGCTGGATCTATGGAAGTGAGAAATCAGCCAGATGGACACAGGGTATTTTTAGAAAGAAATCCTCTTTTCAAAACCCATTTCGACAAAATTATAAACATATAAAAGCAATTGAATGGGTGATGGAACAACAGCTGCCGTGTATCTCTATTGTGGCGTTTCATCCAAAATGCAGTCTAAAAAGGGTAAATGTTCATTCGAAAGATAAACATATCTTATATTATAACGATCTGAAAAAATGTATTGAATCTTATATTGATCTGAAACTAACAAAAGACGAGGTTGAGCATATCTACCAAACTATTTTGCGAGCTAATATTACAGGTAAGGATATTGAGAAGAAACACGTGAAGTATTTACAGAATAGGTTCGCTAAACAATAAGAAACGGAGAAAGGAACAATGTTATATATAATAGGATTTTTGGTAATCATCGTAGTAGTTATTCGTCTTAACGTGAAGTATTATCAGTTAAAAGGTAACCCAAAAGATTTTGTGATGAAAAAGAATGATTAAAAATATATTGTAGACATAAAGGTAATAGACTACGTACATTATTTGGACCGTCATCAAAAGTCCATAAAAACCGTTTTAAGACTGATAAATAGATAAGTATAACTATATTTGTATTTATGGATGCAAATGATAAAATAGATAAATAAAAATAAATAGGAGGTTTAGTTGTGAAAGAAGTGTTAGATGTTGAAACGTATTTACAAAAAATGAAGAATCAAAAAATAAATTATGACAAAGTATTAAGAAAAATGATTAAAGATTGGGACGCAAGGAACGAAAGACCAAAAGTGTTACTTCATTCGTGTTGCGCTCCTTGTAGTACTTCTTCATTGGAATTTCTTGCAGAACATGCAGATGTTACAATCTTCTTCTCAAATTCAAATATCCATCCGAAAAGTGAATACATGCGACGCTCTAATGAACAAAGAATTTTTGTAGACAAGTTTAATGATCGTACAGGGCACACAGTAGGATTTATGGAGGATGAATATCGTTCAAATGTATTTTTTAAAATGGTAAAAGAAGAAGGTTTGGCAGAAGAGCCAGAAGGTGGGCTTCGTTGTTCAGCTTGTTTTGATATGAGATTGGATCGTTCAGCTGAGGTAGCACAGGAAAGGGGATTTGATTACTTCGGCAGTGCAATTACTCTTTCTAAAAATAAAAATAGCCAATTAATAAATGAACTTGGAATTGGTGTGCAACAAAATTATGATTCACGTTATTTACCAAGTGATTTTAAAAAAAGTAATGGATATCAACGCTCAATTGAAATGTGTAATGAATATGATGTTTTCCGTCAATGTTATTGTGGATGTTCATTTGCAGCGGAAAAACAAGGTATAGATTTACGAGCGGTGAACAAAGATGCAATAAATTATTTGAAAGAAAATAATCTTAGTTTGAAAAAAGAGATTTAATCGTGAAAAATTTGATGTGAAATTAACCTATGATCTACAAAAGAAATGCATTATGTTTTTAAATGATAAATATAAAAAGCTAAAATAGTTCTGCAATAACTCCTTACTGGTTAAATTTCTAGAAAAGAAAAAACCAATAAGGAGTGTTTTCTTAATCTCGCATTGCCCCTGCTTCTCGGGAAGTCATTGCTCCTTGTCCCGCTCTTACATCGTTCTGAATTTCTTGTTTCACTTTTTGTGCATCAGTTTCAGCAAAATCTGGTTTCATAATAGAACCAGTGCTTTTTATAGCTTTTTTATGACCTTGCATACAAATCCTCCTCGATTTAACGTTTAACAACATTATTATTTACAAAAATATACTCGATATTCTCGATGAATTGAACATGTTTCATGTAAAGTACAAGGCAGGAAGGCATCGTAATTGTTCGACACATATAAAGTGTAAATTTACCATATGAAGAATATACGTTTTGTGTAATAGTCATATATCGAAAGGGATGTGGATGAAATGATGATTAATAAAGCCTATAAGTTTCATATCTATCCAAATCAAGCACAAGCAATTCTAATCAACAAAACGATTGGTTGTTCTCGCTTTGTATTCAATCATTTCCTTTCCCTATGGGATTACGCATACAAAGAAACAGGGAAAGGTTTGACATATGATTGACGTTTAACAAATCACTTGATAATATATTAGGTATCTAACATGTTGGTGGGTGATTTTTTGTCTTTATATGAACAAGTTAAACGCGTTAATGAAGCTGAATATACAATAAACCGCTTGATATATAAACATTACAAGCAATATTTAAATAGTGGCATTACAACACAACAAGCTGTTGTATTAGATATTGTATATTTAGCGAAACGTATTACGGTCGGCGAAATTGCGATTGAAATGAATATAAGCTCTAGCGCGGTTAGCCAATTAATAGCGAAATTAGAAAAGAATAAATATATCAAACGAGAAATTAATCTTCAAAATCGACGTGAAATATATATAACGTTAGATGAAAATGGATTGGAGTATTTTTCGAAGCAAGATTATGTAGAACAGCAAATTGCAGATAAAATTTACAGCAAACTTTCATCAGAAGAGCTAGATGAATTTGAAAGAATTGTTGATAAATTAAGGGGAATTGTGATGAAGGAATTATAAAAATCCCTTCACGTCTAATATGTTAGATATCTAATTTGTTTAGGGGGATAAAATATGAGGGGTTTACTTGAAAATATCGCTTTTAACGGTGCAGTTTATTATGAAAAAAACGGACAAATCAATCAGTATTTTCATGGTTATCAAGAACTCGAAAAGAAGCACCTTATTAACAAAAATACACAATTTAATCTAGCATCATTAAGTAAAATGTTTACAGCGGTAATGACGTTTCAGCTAATTGAAAAAGGACAGCTACAGTTAGAAGATAAAATTACATGTTGGTTTAACGTACCATATTTTACAGAAGTAACAGTTGCAGAATTACTTACACACACATCTGGTATTCCAGAGTATATCACGGAAGATTTAACAATAAGTGTTGAAACATTTATCGAAGGAGTGCTACCACAATATACATCAAATGAGCATTGGTCTTATAGTAATACGAATTATGTTTTACTTGCCAAAATAATTGAAAAAGTGAGTGGTTTATCGTATGAAACGTATTTGCAA
Organism: Bacillus sp. K2I17; assembly: GCF_002209985.1. Lineage (NCBI taxonomy): Bacteria > Bacillati > Bacillota > Bacilli > Caryophanales > Bacillaceae > Bacillus > Bacillus sp. K2I17. The sequence goes on along the minus strand of NZ_NJGF01000054.1, from coordinate 10,095 downwards.
CAATATATTGCAGAACCATTAAATCTTACTCATATGACCACGCAACCCATAAAGCAATTTGTAGCGCAAGGTCAAACGTTTAATTATGAGGAGCAACAATATAAAAAGGTGCTTGATGACCCATATTTACACGAAATCGAAAAATATAATAATCAATATGGTGACGGTGGTATTTATGCAACAGTCGCAGAGGTAGCGAAGTTTTTAAAAGCATTACAGCAAGGTCAGTACATTAGCAAAGAGATTGTTCAATTTATGTTAACACCGACAGAAGTCAATAATAATTATAGTTATGGTTTTATCATTCAAAATGAGTGGGTTGGCCATACAGGTGGATGGCTTGGTTGCTCAGCACAAGCGTTTATGAATATATCTACAGGGGAAGTGATTGTGTTAGCGACGAATCAAGAAGTGTTTCCTCAATATGAACAAGAAATTATGCATTACTTAATGGGAATACAATATGCTGTAGAAGCACCAAAATATGTGATGACTTTACCGCTCACTATTAAAGATGATATTACGGGTTGCTATGAATTAGCAGATGGACTTGGCACAAGATTTACAATTAAAAAGGATGTACAATTTATAATTTCATTTGAACATCAGTTGTCTGTGCCACTTTTTAAAATAGATGAGTCATATTATTGGATACGTAATACGATGAGTTATGTAGATGATGCGAAGCATTTATTTATCGATGAAGGTGTTGAAATACCATATCAAAAAGTCAATTGATATGGTCAGGAAGGTTCTGTTGTGAACTACTCGCCACTTAGCGAAGCTTGAAGTGGCGAGTAGTTCCCCGAAGAAAGTAACCTTTAGATTCCTTGAGCGTTATTTCGGGGGGTTACACCTAGATGTCCAACGCATGGACGCTCTTGTGGTAAGGTTGATATTTTACACAGGAACCGAATGGCTTGGTTTTCGCACTCTATTTTCTTACTACAACCTCCTATATCAAGTTATCAAAGAACTTCATATAGCTCCTACTTTGCCAAACCGAAATTCATCTCCCATCTATCGTTGGGTTACGCCCTTCACACGCTTGAGGAAGGAGAATTCTTTCGGGGAATACTTTAAAATATCACATGTATAATTCCCCTTATTCCTTTTTCTAGAGTGTCGCCTCAGTTAGACAACTTTTCAACAGGTTTTTCAAAGTCATCCATTTTTGTTAAACAATATGATATTGATGATCAGTATAAGTTATCAGTTTGCGCTATGCATAATAGCTTTTCTGCTAATCCTCAACATGTTAATTTTTTTAGTATAGTGAAAGAAATAATGGGTAAAAAGATATTATTTTAGTAGCAGGTGATCAATTGGATTAACAAATTGTTTATATGAATGTAGGTATGAAACCATCCTCACCTACAACTGTTTTATAATTATTAATTTTGTATATAAAATTAATTAGATTTATGATATGATGAAAGTATCAAAATACTTCTAAATCTATCTTGCAAAAGGACACACCTACGCATACATATGCCATCGGTGTGTCCTTTTTTGTTTTCTATAAGTTTCTGAAAAAAGAGCGGGAACGGGAATTGTTTATAAGTAACATATCAACAATTAAAAGGCTTAAAAATAGTTAAAGGAAAGGTAGCTAAAGGATGGAGATACGATAGACCAGATCATAAATAGGCAGAACCGGACTGTAAGATTGCTCTTAATGGATACCCCGGATTCTGTATCTCCAAATAATTCCACCACAAAAGATGGGAAAAGAAGCATCCTTATTTCTAAAGAAACAATTATATGGAAAAAGTGTAACATTGGTCTATGATTGTGGACGAAAATAGGACAAGTATGGTAGGGAATTGGCATATGTATTTTGTGAAGAGATACATATCAGCGAATTAATGGTCAAATCAGGATATGGGACTGTAGCTTACATTTCAAAACCTAACACTTTACTATTTCCACAAATGCTAGAAATTGAAAAAGAAGCAAAGGCATCAAAGATTGGTGTGTGGAGCATTAAAGGATATGTGGATGAAGAGAAACATCATTATAACCGTAATGATGCGACCTAGCACCCAATCTATTGCAATATAAATATTCGTACAAAATGGAGGTTTTTTGAATGAATGAAAACAAAAGAAATATGCTCTTATCCTTTATTATTTCAATTTTATTTATTTTCGCGAGTCTATTACCTTTTAGTAGTAATGAATATGTGTATGCTATCTTCAAAATTGGTGCTGCAGCTGGTGTAATAAATATTGTTATGATGAGCGTCTTCTTGTATTTTCAAATCAAAAAAACGGGACATTTATTAAATTAATAAAGTGAGATTTAATAGTTTTCCATACCTTTTCTTTTTAATAAGGGTATGGAAAACCAAAAAGGAGTGCGAAAAGTGAGTCAAGTACCTGGATTTTTGAAGTTTGTTTTAACGAAAGAAAGACGGTATGTATATTTAGCGGTAGCAAAAAAGAAAAACAAAAGGGTGAATACACATATTGTATATAGATTTGGCCCGCTAGCAAAAGCGTTAGAAGCCATGTATGTAACGCGTGATGATTTTGAGAATCTTTTCCCTTTAGAATTAAAAGAGAAGGGTTATGACTGGGAAGGTATCAAAGATTGGATACTGTCTACTAAAACGGGGTAACCGAAACACGGAAATAAACCAGTCATATATTAGCAAACGTTTTACATTCTAAATAAGACAGGTGAGGGGAATATAGGATGTCAATCATTCGAAAGTATCAAATTGCAATTGCTTGGATGACAGCTACTAGTGCAACAATCATAAGTTTGGTTTTTAGTGAATGGATGAAGCTGCCTCCATGTGATTTGTGCTGGTATCAAAGGATGGCCATGTATCCACTAGTATTAATATTAGGTATAGGTATGTTTAGAAAAGATCCATACGTAAGTACATATGCATTTCCATTTGTATGTATTGGCCTATTAATAGCCGTTTATCAAATCACGATTCAGGCTTTTCCTACAAGTGAATTGAAGATGTGTTCAGTAGGAGTTTCTTGTACAGAAGATTCCTTGAATTTGTTTGGCTTCATCTCGATCCCTATGCTATCTTTTGTTGGATTTTTAGCCATTATAATACTTCTTTATGCAAAACCCCACAAAGATAAAGAAGAGCAAAAGGGTCAGTGATTATGAACTATATGTACTCGTACAATTATAAAACACTCATAAATTGATATTAAAAATAATGAAGGTAGAAAAGGAGAAATAAAATATGACAGAGATGCAAATAAGTAAAGAAATGCACAAAATTCCAGAGGCGGATGTAGAATTATTGAAGATTATGGCTCATCCAGTTAGATTACAAATTGTGAAAGAATTAGAACATCGTAAAGTTTGTAATGTGACACAGTTAACGGAGTTATTAGAAGTGCCTCAATCGACTGTATCTCAGCATTTATCTAAGATGCGTGGGAAAATTCTTCGTTCGGAAAGAAGAGGGTTAGAGATGTACTATCATATTGTAAATTCCAAAGCATGCCAGATTGTTAGTGTGCTAGGTTTATAAATAACTTAAGCTAAATAGTAGGTTACGAGAATAAAAATGAAACAAGGGCAGCTATGCCAGGCTACCCTTGTTTTATTTGTGATTTTGCATATATTTCTGCGCATTTAGTATAGCAAACATTATTCTTTTCTATCAAATAAAAAGAGCCTGTATGCACAGGCCAAAATTATGTATGAAAAAGAGATCATGATACCTGACCTTTTTTTCATACAAGGGTTTAGAGATTAGTTGCTATTAGACTCATACTCATTTTATGTTTAATGGTTAGAATATTCAATCTAATTATTTATTTCTCAATATGTTTTATTTGTTTTTATATTATAATATACCTAATTCTTTTTATTTATGTATCTCTTTATATTTTCCTGGGGTGGATCCTTTTAATAAGGATTCCTTTTTTATTGCTTTATACAATATAATATAATTCAAATTTAATTTTAAAGTGAAGAATATTAAAAATGAAACATCAAAACTTATGGTATTTTATACAGCGACCGTTGAAATTGCTTGCTTATATAGGAATTGTTGTTTTCCATTGCTGGAGATTAGCACTGAAAATTTATCCACAGCAATAATGATTCCAGGTATTCTAACTCCGTTGAGTAGGATAATATTTACTATCCTTTGTTCCGCAATTAATTTTTTATAAAAGTTGTCTTGTGTATACATTAGTAGTTTCCTCCTCTCTTTAAATATTCTAATCTTTTTAAATTCTTCTTATGAATGTAAAAGGAATGGTGTAATTATAACATTTTTAGGATGGATTTTTATAAAAAATAAAAGCCCTTACAATGAAGTAAAGACCTTGGCTAAAATGATAAATTCTGTAATCCCCCGATGTAGACGTAATCGCCTGAAAATTACCAATCTATTATTAGTAATTCATGAAGATGAGAATAATAAAAAATATTTCTTAATTTTAATATTTAAAACTTATGTATACGTGTTACAATGAAGTCCTCCAATTTATTTTATTCTCCTATTTAGAATTTATGGTTTAGTATCCGATAAAACAAAAGTGGCTGTAGTAAATAGATAAATGAATGTAGTGAAGCGGTCAGAGTGGTTAAAAGGTTGTTAAGTATAGTTATTCAAAGAATAAATTAACTTAGTTAAGTTATAGAAAATTTAGTATGGTAAGGATTTCATCCAATGTGAATCGTTCTAAATTAAACTTTTGATTCAATCAAAGCCAAAAATCATCTTTTAACTGAAGTCTATGTTTCCTCCAGTTAATTTAGAATAATTCGTAGTCTTAACATTGCTTACTATAAAAAAATTACATATTTGAAAGGGGATAGATACAGCTTCACTTGTAAAAAATAAATCGCTATATGAGAAGATACACGTAAAGGGATGTAACGGTAATTTCATTTCGAATAATACCATAAATGAATGTAGAAAAAATAAAGGAGCAAACAATTAAATAAACTATATCAGTTGTAAGAATGAAAGGGAGAAGTAGATAGTGTTTAAAATAAAAGAAAGATTGGAACAAATGAAGCTTAAAACGAAGTTGTCTATGGCATTTATTGCAATATTAATTATACCAAGTCTTGTCGTAGGGGTATCGTCTTATGATAAAGCAAGAACAGATCTTAATGAAACAATTCTACAAACCGCGAAAGATAATGTGAGTATTTTAAATAAGATAGTTGATGATGAATTAGAAAATAAACATGTAGATGTAACTCATTTTGCAAAGATACTTACACAAGGTGATTATAATGCTGACCAATTGCAAAATGTACAAAGTAAATTTGATCAATATATACAGTTACATCCAGAGATAGAAACGATTTATACTACATCTAGTAATAATCAATTTATCCATGCACCTGTTGGAAAAATACCAGAAGGATTTAATCCGTTAGAAAGTAGTTGGTATAAGGATGCAGTAAAAGCTAATGGAGAGATTATTGTTTCGTCACCCTATAAATCAAAAGCTACAGGAAATATGGTAATAGCAATTGCAAAACAAAATGCTGATAAAAGTGGTGTCATTGGTGTGGACTTGAATATTGATGATATCGTAAAAACTTCTAAAATGATAAAAATAGGAAAACAAGGCTTTGTATCTATAGTAAGTCAAGATAAGACTATAGTTGTTCATCCTACACTTAAGCCAGGTGAGAAATTAGAGAAATCATTAGCAGATGAACTATACAAGAAAGAAGATGGAGTAATTACTTATAGCCTTAATGGCGAGGATCGAAACATAAGCTTTAAAACAAACAAAAAAACAGGTTGGAAAATAGCTGGTGTAATGCCTATTAAAGAAATTGAAGAAGCTACCAATCCTATTTTTTATAAAACGCTCACTATAATAGGGGCTTCATTGTTGTTAGGTGGAATTGTAATTTTCTTCATTCTTAAATCTATTATTAATCCACTAAGGCAATTAGTTATTTCAGCTCAAAGAATTAGCCGGGGAGATTTAACTGAGAAAATAGATATTCGTTCAAAGGATGAACTTGGTCAATTAGGTGGTAGTTTCAATGCAATGGCAGAGTCGTTGCGTAATTTAATTTCTCAAATTAATACATCTGCAGGACATGTGGCTGCTTCATCTGAGGAACTAACCGCTAGCGTAGAGCAAGCCAGTGTTGCGACAGAACAAATTACAAAAGAAATGGAAGAAATATCTAATAGTGCAGAAGTTCAAAATAATGAAGTTGCGTCTGGAGCGAAATTAATTGGTGAGGTCACGCGTAATATTCAATGCGTAGCTGATAATGCTTCTGAAGTATCGGCTTCATCCTTATACACAAAACAAAAAGCCAATGAGGGCGAACAATTAGTAGAACAAACTGTAACGCAAATGGAGTCTATCCATCATTCTGTTTCTCAATCCGATAATGTAATTAAATTATTAGATAAAAAATCGCAGCAAATCGGAAGTATATTAGAAGTAATTCAAAATATTGCAGCACAAACAAATTTATTAGCATTGAATGCAGCGATTGAAGCGGCTAGAGCAGGAGAACAGGGGCGTGGCTTTGCAATTGTTGCCGATGAGGTCAGGAAGTTAGCGGAGCAATCATCCGAATCTTCAATGGAAATTGGAAGTTTAATTAATGAAATACAAGCAGATGTACATGAGACTGTAAAAGCTATGAATGAAGTAGGAGTTGAAGTGCAGTCGGGGATTCAGGTTGCGAATGATACAAAACAAAGTTTTTATGAAATCTCAAAATCTGCAAATGATATCGTGTCAAAAGTACATGGTATGGTGGAATTATCAAATAAAATGACAAGTGATGTAATGGAAGTCGATACATCAATTAATCAAATATCTATGGCTGTGAAAGAGAATTCTTCAAGTATGCAAACGATAGCCGGTTCATCTGAGGAGCAACATGCTTCTATGGAAGAGATAAATTCTTCAGCAATACAATTAGCACAGATGGCCGAAGAACTTCAAGAATTAATTGGTGGATTTAAGATATAAGTTCAGATTCTAGGATAGAATCCTAGATAGTATGTTTAAGGATAGAAGTTAAAAACCTTATAATGTAGTAAGTAAATATAATATGTATTTTTTATAGAGATTGCACATGCAGATCAACTACTTTAAATGGTAGTTGATCTTTTTTATTAGATATTCATTTTTGAATATCTCTTTCATTAAAGTGTAGTGTTGATACAGTAGTACATATTAAGCGAATTATCACATCCAAAAATCTTCAAAGTCTACGCCGAATCCTTTTCTTTTTAAGGCCCTAATTATCTTTTGACCATTCCCTAATGAAGGCTTGTATTGATTCGAACGAGAGATACGGCTAATTGTATTTTGGTTTACCCCACTCCATTCCTTTAATTCCGTTTGAGTAATATCATTCTTTCTTAAAAATTTACCAAACTTAGATAATGGTTTTCCTAAGCCAAACACTGCGAACACTCCTATTCGTAGATACTCTATTAATCACATTTTTACCAAAGCATGATTTTTTTAAACAAAAGTGTTAATAATGTACAAGCTGTTCGCAATATGATGTATCAAGGTCGCTATCAAAGTTGCTAGCAAACGTATTATCAAGATAGATATCAAATCAATTCGACTTTGTATTGGCAAAGTACATACCAAATTAACTATCAAAGTAATGTTAACAAGGTAATAAGTGAATCACCCCTATGTTTTATAAGTTTTCTTATTCTGTTTATAAAGAGAACGGAGGCATTTAAATGCGAGTATGGAAAGAAAGGATTTTTTTCCGCAAGTTTATAGATCGGTCATACAAAGATAAAGAAAATACAATTCGTAAATACAATTCATTAAGTCCTTTTGCATTCTTTCATATGTCCGATCAAGTGTTAAATACTTATATTGCATTAGGAATAATGGGGACGGTTTTAATTGGGGCAGTCTTGTTAGAAAAGTATTTGGTACAAAATGAACATATATTTGCTGCAAAGTTTTTGAGTGGAAGTATTTATTACGGTATGCGAATTGGGGGAGTTTGCTTGATTGGATATGCATTTGTTCGCATCGTAATCATGTTTTAGGGAGGAATGGAGTAATGAGGATTATAAAGGAGTGGCTTCATACACAAAAGTTAAGAAATCGCCTTATAGAGGTGTTTGTAAAAGCAGGTCTATATACGGAACATCAAACACGTGGAGGGAAATTGCCTATTTATCCAAAGGTACATAAGGTTTCTTCTTCAACAGAAAGCGTGAGATATGTATTTACCATACCAAACGGATTAGATCCACAAAAGATTGAAAAGAAGTGGTTTTGTTTCCAGCAAATATTAGGACGGAATATTACGATTGAAGGGGATGTGAAAAAGTTTGTACTACATGTATTCCATTCAGATACTGGATTAAAACCTTATAAGTACTGTTATAAAGAGTGGCAGTCATTATTAAAGGAATATCGTCTTCCTGTTGTGGTTGGCCGGGATCAATTTGGAAAAATGATTACATACGATATGATTGATTCCAATACACCACACTTATTAATTGCAGGGGAAACGGGAAGCGGGAAAAGTAGTATGGTGCATGTTGTACTTTCCACATTCATTCAATATATGTCACCTGATAAGTTGCATTTGTATCTTGGAGATCTAAAAAATTCTGAATTTCATTTCTTGCGAAGAGTGAAGCATGTAAAAGAAGTTTGTATGGAAGAAATCGAAATGAAAATAATGCTTCAAAAGCTATGGAGGGAAATCAGAGAACGAAGAAAACTTATGGAACAATTTGAGGTTGACCATATTGATGCGTACAACAAATTGAATCCTGATAATCAAAAACCATATATTTTATTGGCTATCGATGAAGTGGCTATGCTTAAAGATGAAAAAGAGTGTATGACTACAATTGAAAAGATTTCAGCAATCGGCCGATCACTTGGAGTCTTTCTTATGCTTAGTATGCAGAGGCCAGATGCAAAGGTTTTAGATGGTAAGTTAAAACTCAATATGACCGTAAGAATTGGTTTTAAATGCGATAGTGCGATTAATAGTAATATCATGGGTACTCCTGGTTCAGAGCATTTAGAGCAATCGGGCCAAATGATATTAAAACGAAATGGATTAAAAAAAGTGCAAGCACCTTATTTGGAATTAAGTAAGGCAAAACAAATTGTTGAACCTTATCGCATGTCTAAAGAAGAGAAAATGCTCCAAATTCCTCTAAAAGAAGAAATTCCTTTATTTGGGGTGTTAGATGATGAGGAGTAGAGATAAGGGAATTTTAAATGATTTGAAGCGATTTAGATGCATGTCTCGTGATGATATTATTGACTTGCATTTTCAAGGTTTAAAGAATGCAGTAACTTGTTGTAATACGGTTATGAAACGATTAAGGAGAGATGGTTATGTTGATGCAAATGTATTACAGCACCCATACATTTATTTTCCACAACCAAGTTCTATCAAAAAAACGAGTCAAAAAATTCCTCATTTCCTTGGTATTGTGGACGTATACAAACAACTTGTCTACTACGAAAATCCTAAACTATTCAAAGTGGAACCTAAGTATGGGAAAGAGTATATGGAGCCAGATGCCTTTACGATATGGCGTAGATCCCCATTTTTTATTGAAGTTCAAAAGTCAGTATACAGTAAAAAAATAATGCAAGATAAGATAAATAGATACGAGTTATACTTCCATAGTCAAGAATGGCACAATGAATCTTGGCAACCGAAAGCTTCTAAATTTTTCCCTTCAATCCTAATCATTACTGACAAACATTACGACGTTCAATCTTCTTATTTCCGCATATTCCAGGCGAATTCTATAGGGGATTTTATGAATAATTTAATAATTAAATCATAAAGAAAGCCTGCGAAGTGCAGAGCTTTTTTCTTTTCAATAATCTATTAAGAAATGTATGATGCTCTATTACAGCAAAGCAGATGTAGTCACCCATCAAATTGATAACGATAATGTCCGTTTGGATATGAATCACAAATTAAGGAAAGTAAATTTCCATCTTGATTTTATTATAATAGGTAATTCCTATTGAAACTATATTTATTATGGTTCTGTTGCAAAGTTTCTTAACAGATAAAAATTTAGGGTGAGTACAATTAAATCTTATGCAATTGTAAGTAATTTTTGCAATTCATTGTACG
>NZ_NJGF01000053.1:0-17905 GCF_002209985.1 Bacillus sp. K2I17 | reverse complement strand
TGGTCAAGTGGTTAAGACACCGCCCTTTCACGGCGGTAACACGGGTTCGAATCCCGTACGGGTCATCCTAAAAAGATTATGCAAATTTGCATGATCTTTTTTTGTTAAATAAATTAAGACATACAACACTTCTACAAAATCACCCTATATTTTCTGAATGTTCAATTAAAATAGTGAGAATAAATTACATACCGTGTATATATGTAGAGTTATTTCGAATAAAAAGTCGAACGATTATAAAAGTGAAAACTGTTGTTTTGACAAAAATCCCAATAATCATCTTTTATAATGACAGTAATTAAACTATGCAGGTGGTGTTAAAAATATGCCTAAAGCAGGAAGGAATACTATGAATACAAGTGCATTGGCAATGAATGAGAGTCAGCTTGGAGCAGTAAAGTGGACGAGTAAGTTGCGAATGAAGTTTGAACAGGTTTTCTTTAGATGGGGATTTATTATTGTTGTTATTGGTTTTCTTTTGGGACGAGCATATATATTAACAAATATTTTACCGTTTGCACTGCCGTTTTTTGCTGCTGTTTATGTTATGAAGCGGGATAAAATGCCGCTCGCGTTCTTGGCTCTTATGGGGGGCGCACTTTCAGTTTCGATAGATAATTTATTCTTTACCTTTGCATCTATTTTTACTTTCTTCATTTATAATATCTTCTTTAGTCGGTTTACACGTAAAACTGTTGGACTTGTTCCATTCCAAGTATTTATCTCCGCATTAACCGCACATTTAGTTGTCGTATATTTCGCGCAACAAACTGTCACCATGTACGATTTACTCGTTAGTACGATTGAGGCAGGGCTTAGCTTCGTATTAACTATGATATTTTTACAAAGTGTTCCGCTTTTAGTAGAACGAAAAGGTAAACAACAAGCGCTAGAGACAGAAGAAATTGTTTGTTTAATTATATTACTAGCATCTGTTTTAACAGGGACAACAGATTGGTTTGTATATGACGCTTCTATTCAACATATTTTTACTAGGTATTTAGTGCTCGTGTTTGCATTTATTGCGGGGGCTGCTACAGGATCTACAGTGGGGGTCGTCACTGGATTAATATTAAGTTTAGCCAATGTCTCCAGTTTGTCTCAACTTAGTCTACTTGCTTTTTCTGGGTTGCTTGGTGGTTTGTTAAAAGAAGGGAAGCGTTTAGGTGTTAGTTTAGGTTTATTAATTGGGACGAGCTTGATTACGCTATATGTAGACAAGCAAACAAACATTGTGACAACTTTAATTGAATCTGGTGTGGCGATTATGTTCTTCTTATTAACACCGAAACTTGTTATGGATCGTATTGCTAAATTCATGCCAGGCACACAGGAACATTCGCAAGATCAACAACAGTATTTAAGAAGGATGCGTGATGTTACAGCGAATAAAATTAATCAATTTGCCAATGTATTTGCTGCTTTATCTAATAGCTTTTCTGTATATGGATATGTGGAGGAGGAAGATAAAGAGACAGAAGCGGATTTGTTCTTAAGTACAATTACTGCAAAAACATGTCAAACATGCTTTAAAAAGGACCAATGCTGGGTAGTTAATTTCGACAAAACGTACGATTATATGAAACAAATAATGAGTGAAACGGAAGAGGGGACGTTGCAGCATAATCGGAAGTTAGTTCGTGAATGGGACAAGCATTGTGTGAGAGGGAAGAAAGTGACGGATTTAGTAGCGGGTGAATTAGATCACTTCTATGAAGGACAAAAATTACGAAAACAAATGAAAGAAAACCGTAGAATAGTAGCGGAGCAACTATTAGGTGTATCAAAAGTTATGGAGGATTTTGCTAAGGAGATCCAAAGAGAACGAGAAAATCATCAAGTGCAGGAAGAACAGATTATGCAAGCGTTTCGTGATTTTGGCGTAGAAGTAGAGCATGTTGATATATATTGTTTAGATAGAGGAAGTATTGATATTGAAATGTTGATTCCAGTTGCATCTAATGAACATGGAGAATGTGAAAAGTTAGTTGCGCCGATGCTTTCTGACATTCTAAAGGAAAATATTGTTGTTAAACATGAAGAAAAATCTTCTTATCCGAACGGCCACAGCTTAATATCATTTGGTTCGGCAAAAACGTATTCTCTTGATACTGGGTTGGCCACAGCTGCAAAAGGCGGTGGGTTTGTTTCTGGTGACTCTTATGCGATGATGGATTTAAGTGTTGGTAAATATGCGCTTGCAATTAGTGATGGTATGGGAAATGGGCAAAGAGCTCATATGGAGAGTAAAGAAACGGTAAAATTATTACAAAAAATACTTCAATCAGGCATTGATGAGGAAATAGCGATTAAATCTATCAATTCTATTCTTTCTTTAAGAACAACAGAAGAGATGTTTACGACGTTAGATTTAGCTATGGTGGATTTACGGGATGCGAGTGCGAAATTTTTAAAGATTGGATCGACGCCGAGTTTTGTTAAACGCGCGAACAATATTTTGAAAATTGAGGCAAGTAATTTGCCGATGGGCATTATTGAGGATGTTGAAGTTGATGTAGTAGGTGAACAATTAAAAACGGGCGATATCCTTATTATGATGAGCGATGGGATTTTCGAGGGAGCGCAACATGTAGAAAATCATGAACTATGGATGAAACGAAAAATTAAAGAATTACAAACCGAAGATCCGCAAGAAATTGCTGATATCATTATGGAAGAGGTGATTCGCTCTTGTGATGGTTATATAAATGATGATATGACTATCGTTGTGGCGAAAGTGAAGAAAAATATGCCGAAGTGGGCTACGATTCCAATTGTAGGAATGCAGGCACAATAAATTTTAAGTGTGATGTTTCTTTATCACTGTTTCTTTCTAAAAACCTAGGTGGATGCCTAGGTTTTTTTACTTTAAAAGATAATGTTATTACTTTTGTGAATATGTACGGATGATGTAAGATAAAAATGTAATTTTTGTATATCTTTTTTTTGCACAATGTTTGTAAAAGTTGTACCATTATAAACAAGGTAACTAACGTTGCTGTTCTTGTTTAATGAAAGGTGATTACGAAGTTGAAAGATACATTTGTTGAAAAGGTAGATGACTTTGTAAAGCAGCATGATGTATTAAAGGAACGTTCAACAATTGTTGTAGGGGTTTCTGGTGGTCCTGACTCTTTGGCTCTTCTATATTATTTGTTAGAAAAAAGAGCAGCAAAACAGTTCGAAATTGTAGTGGCACATGTGGACCATATGTTTAGAGGTGATGAATCTCATGAGGACCTACAGTTTGTGCAGGACCTTTGTAAAGGGCTGGGAGTTATTTGCGAAACGATAAGGATTAATGTGTCGCAATATCAACAGCAACACGGAATGAATGCACAGGTTGCTGCTAGAGAATGCAGATATGCATTTTTGGAAAGAATAATGAAGAAATATGATGCGAGATATGTAGCTCTTGGACATCATGGTGATGATCAAGTAGAGACGATTTTAATGCGCCTTGTACGAGGGAGTACTCCGAAAGGATATGCAGGAATTGCAGTGAAGCGTCCTTTTCATAATGGATATTTAATTAGGCCGTTACTTGGAGTAACGAAGGAAGAGATTGTTGATTACTGTAATAAGCTAAAAATAATTCCCCGTATAGATCCAAGTAATAAAAAGGAAGTATATACAAGGAATCGATTACGCAAATATGTTCTTCCTCATTTGAAAGAAGAAAATTCACAAGTGCATGAGAAATTCCAAAAATTTAGCATGCAGATGCAAGAGGATGAGGCGTATTTGCAGGAATTAGCTTTTGAGAAAATGAATAAAGTAATTACAAAAAAAAGTGATAAACAAATTAGCTTATCAATTCCTGCCTTTGAATCCATGTCTATGCCTTTACAAAGAAGAGGGATTCAACTAATATTAAACTATCTTTATGAATATAAGATTCCATCTTCTCTTTCCTCTATACATATTGACAAAGTGATCGAGTTTTTTAAGCGGACACAACCTTCGGGTTCACTTGATTTCCCAGGTGATTTAAAAATTGTTCGCGCATACGAGGAGTGCAGCTTTGGATTTAAACAAGAAATTGTTTCTCCTTTTTTACAAGATTTATCAGTGCCCGGGACAATTACGCTATCGAACGGGGATAAGCTTGTAACAGAGGTGAGCGAAGACATACCAAGTAACATGAATGAAACAGTATTTGTTGCTAAGTATAATGATATATCATATCCACTTCGTATTCGTTCTAGAGAAAATGGAGATTGCATGTCAATACAAGGTATGAATGGCACAAAAAAGATAAAAACTATTTTTATCGAAGCAAAAGTACCAAGAGAAAAAAGAGAAGAATGGCCGGTCGTTTGTGATGCAAGTGGGAATATTATTTGGGTACCCTTGTTGAAGCGATCTGCATTTGCTATCTCGAAAGAGGCGGCAAAGAAGGATAAATATATGATTATTCACTACAAAAGCAAGGAGTCTTCCGGGAGGATAATGAAATGATGAATCAAGATATCGAAAAAGTATTAATTTCTGAAGAACAAATACAAGAAAAGGTGCGCGAATTAGGTGCGGTTATTGCAGAGGATTATAAAAACACAATACCTCTTGCGATTGGTGTATTAAAGGGCGCAATGCCATTCATGGCAGATTTATTAAAGAGAACAGATACATATCTTGAAATGGATTTTATGGCTGTATCTAGTTACGGTCACTCTACTGTTTCAACAGGCGAAGTGAAAATTTTAAAAGACCTTGATACTTCTGTAGAGGGTCGCGATATTTTAATCGTTGAAGATATTATTGATAGCGGTCTTACGCTAAGTTACTTAGTAGACCTATTCAAATATCGTAAAGCGAAGTCTGTAAAAATTGTTACGTTATTAGATAAGCCGACAGGCCGTAAGGTAGATTTGAAAGCGGATTATGTTGGGTTTACTGTTCCACATGAATTTGTTGTAGGGTATGGATTAGATTATAAAGAGCAGTACCGTAATCTTCCTTATGTAGGAGTATTAAAACCAAGTGTTTACTCAAATTAATTAAATGCAGGCGTCACAATTGTATAGGAAAGTTTTTCTATGTTACGATTTACTATAGTGTTTATGCCGTGAGAGGAGGTTAGGAATGAATCGTATCTTCCGTAATACCATCTTTTATTTACTGATATTCCTAGTAGTAATTGGAATCGTGAGCTATTTTAATGGTTCGACACAAAAAACGACATCAGTTAGCTACGATAAATTCATTACTAAACTAGAAAAAGGTGAAGTGCGTAATGTGCAACTTCAACCGAAAAATGGTGTATTTGAGGTAAAAGGACAATTTAACAACTCTAGCCAAGGAGAACAATTTGTTACTTATGCACCAAATACTGAGGAATTACAAAAGAAAATTAATGACAAAGCGCAAGGTGCTGAAGTTAAGTATCAACCAGCAGAAGAAACAAGTGCTTGGGTAACGTTCTTTACTTCTATCATTCCGTTCGTCATTATCTTCATTTTATTCTTCTTCTTATTAAACCAGGCTCAGGGCGGCGGTAGCCGTGTTATGAACTTCGGGAAAAGTAAGGCGAAGTTATATAATGACGAAAAGAAAAAAGTTCGTTTCAGAGATGTTGCTGGAGCGGATGAAGAGAAACAAGAGCTTGTTGAGGTAGTTGAATTCTTGAAAGATCCTCGTAAGTTCGCTGAAGTTGGTGCCCGTATTCCGAAGGGTGTTCTATTAGTAGGACCTCCAGGTACAGGTAAAACTTTACTAGCACGTGCCGTTGCAGGTGAGGCAGGCGTTCCATTCTTCTCTATCAGTGGTTCTGATTTCGTAGAGATGTTCGTCGGTGTCGGTGCATCACGTGTACGTGATTTATTCGAAAATGCAAAGAAAAATGCTCCTTGTATCATTTTCATTGATGAAATTGATGCGGTAGGACGTCAACGTGGCGCAGGTCTTGGTGGTGGCCATGATGAGCGTGAGCAAACGTTGAACCAATTACTTGTTGAAATGGATGGATTCGGTGCAAACGAAGGTATTATTATCATCGCTGCAACAAACCGTCCTGATATTCTTGATCCAGCGTTATTACGTCCAGGTCGTTTTGACCGTCAAATTACAGTAGATCGTCCAGATGTAAATGGCCGTGAAGCTGTGCTGAAAGTACATGCTCGTAATAAACCGCTTGATGATCATATCAACTTAAGAGCAATTGCAACTCGTACACCAGGGTTCTCTGGTGCGGATCTTGAAAACTTATTAAACGAAGCTGCTTTAGTGGCTGCGCGTCAAGATAAGAAGAAAATTGATATGAGTGACATTGATGAAGCAACGGATCGTGTTATTGCAGGTCCAGCTAAGAAAAGTCGTGTCATCTCTGAAAAAGAACGTAATATCGTTGCATTCCATGAAGCTGGCCATACTGTAATTGGTGTTGTCCTTGATGAAGCAGATATCGTTCATAAAGTAACAATTGTCCCTCGTGGTCAAGCTGGTGGATATGCAGTAATGCTTCCGAAAGAAGATCGTTACTTCATGACAAAACCAGAGTTACTTGATAAAATCACTGGTTTACTTGGTGGTCGAGTAGCTGAAGAGATTGTGTTTGGTGAAGCAAGTACAGGTGCTCACAACGACTTCCAACGTGCGACTGGTATTGCAAGACGTATGGTTACGGAATTCGGTATGAGTGATAAGCTTGGACCGATGCAATTCGGTAGCTCACAAGGTGGTCAAGTGTTCTTAGGAAGAGACTTCCATTCAGAACAAAACTACAGTGATGCAATTGCACATGAAATCGATGTGGAAATGCAAACTATTATAAAAGAATGTTATGCTCGCGCGAAACAAATTCTTACTGAAAAACGTGATAAGCTAGATATTATTGCGAAAACGTTACTTGAAGTAGAAACGTTAGATGCAGAGCAAATCAATCATTTATATGATTACGGCAGATTGCCAGAGCGTCCAACATCTTCAGATGATGTGAAAGTAAACATCAATATGAAGAAGGACGATGAAGAATCAGAAGATAAGTAAGAGATGAAGGAGTGACGATGGTCACTCCTTTTTTTATTTGTGGAACGAAATGAAGTAGAAAAAATTTAAGTAAATCTGGTATTAAAAATTGAAATAGAGCGTAATCTTTTTGTAAAATGATGAGGATAGAAAAGCTGATTATATAAGTATGTGTGATATGATGTTTTTATAAGTTTTATACATACTGCACAAATATAGATTAAATAAGATAAGTGGTGAGAATATGATTTTTGTATTGGATGTAGGGAACACAAATGCTGTGCTAGGCGTGTTTGAAGAGGGGGAACTTCGTCAACATTGGCGCATGGAAACAGATCGTCATAAGACAGAAGATGAATATGGAATGCTTGTAAAGCAGTTGCTTGAGCATGAAGGTCTTTCGTTTGAAGATGTGAAAGGTATTATCGTGTCTTCAGTCGTACCACCAATTATGTTTGCATTAGAGCGCATGTGTGAAAAGTATTTTAAAATTAAACCGCTTGTAGTAGGTCCTGGAATAAAAACGGGGCTAAATATTAAATATGAAAATCCACGTGAAGTAGGCGCGGACCGAATTGTAAATGCGGTAGCAGGAATCCACTTGTATGGAAGTCCGCTTATTATTGTCGATTTCGGTACGGCTACTACATATTGTTATATTAACGAAGAAAAGCATTATATGGGTGGAGTTATTACGCCGGGAATTATGATTTCAGCAGAGGCTTTATATAGTAGAGCGGCAAAACTTCCTCGTATTGAAATTACAAAACCAAGCAGTGTTGTTGGAAAGAATACGGTAAGTGCAATGCAATCTGGTATTCTTTATGGTTATGTTGGACAAGTGGAAGGTATTGTTAAGCGTATGAAAGAGGAAGCTAAACAAGAACCGAAAGTTATTGCAACAGGTGGATTGGCGAAATTAATTTCAGAAGAATCGAATGTAATTGACGTTGTAGATCCATTTTTAACATTAAAAGGTTTGTATATGTTATACGAGCGTAATGCAAATTTACAGCATGAGAAAGGTGAATAAATGAGTATGAAAGATTATTTAGTAAAAGCGTTAGCATTTGATGGAGAAGTGCGTGCATATAGTGTGCGTACTACAAACACAGTAAGTGAGGCGCAAAGACGTCATGATACATGGAGAACAGCTTCGGCGGCACTTGGTCGTTCTTTAACTGCAGGTACAATGATGGGCGCGATGTTAAAAGGTGACCAAAAGTTAACGATTAAGGTAGAAGGTAATGGTCCGATTGGTCCTATCTTAGTAGATGCTCATGCAAATGGGGATGTACGTGGTTATGTAACGAATCCACATGTTGATTTTGAAGGAACGGAACAAGGGAAATTACGTGTATATCAAGCGGTAGGTACTGAGGGATTTGTAACAGTAATTAAAGATATTGGTATGCGTGAGCCGTTTATTGGTCAATCTCCAATTGTTTCAGGAGAATTAGGGGAAGACTTCACGTATTATTTTGCAGTTTCTGAGCAAACACCTTCTTCTGTAGGAGTTGGCGTTCTTGTAAATGGAGATGACAGCGTATTAGCGGCAGGTGGATTTATCCTTCAAATTATGCCAGGTGCACAGGAAGAAACAATTTCATTCATTGAAGATCGTTTGCAGAAGATTCCTCCTGTATCAACGTTAATTGAACAAGGGCTTTCTCCAGAAGAGTTACTGTATGCAGTTCTTGGAGAAGATAAAGTGAAAGTGTTAGAAACGATGGATGTTCAATTTAATTGCACATGCTCACGCGAACGTATTGAGAGTGTGTTAATTAGTTTAGGTAAAACAGAGTTAGAGCAAATTCGCGAAGAAGAAGAAGAGACAGAAGTTCATTGTCATTTCTGTAATGAGCGATACAAGTTCTCTAAAGAAGATATTACAAATTTAATTGAGAGTTTGTAATAAGGGAAGTGAGGGAATCCACCCTCTAAATAGATTGACAAACAGGGAATCTTCTGACAAAATCTAAATATAGATAAAACCAATAAAAATACTCGGTGTTAGGAGTGACAGGAATGCGAGTGGCACAATCAGTTTCAGAATTAATCGGGAAAACGCCGATCGTTAAGTTGAACCGCATCGTAGAATCAAACAGCGCAGATATATACTTAAAATTAGAATTTATGAATCCAGGGAGCAGTGTTAAAGATCGTATTGCATTAGCTATGATTGAAGATGCTGAAAAAAAAGGATTATTAAAAGAAGGCGATACAATCATTGAGCCAACAAGTGGTAACACAGGAATTGGTTTAGCGATGGTAGCGGCCGCTAAAGGATATAAGGCAATTTTAGTAATGCCAGAAACAATGAGTATTGAGCGTCGTAATTTATTACGTGCTTACGGTGCGGAATTAGTATTGACTCCAGGGCCTGAAGGAATGGGTGGAGCGATTCGTCAAGCGACTGAATTAGCAAAAGAGCATGGCTACTTTATACCACAACAGTTCAAAAACCAATCGAATCCAGAAATTCATCGTTTAACAACAGGGCCAGAAATTGTTGAACAAATGGGTGACCAATTAGATGCGTTTATTGCAGGTATTGGTACAGGTGGAACGATTACTGGTGCTGGTGAAGTGTTGAAGGAAGCGTATAAAGATATTAAAATTTATGCAGTAGAACCTGCGGATTCACCAGTACTATCTGGTGGGAAACCGGGTCCGCATAAAATCCAAGGAATCGGTGCGGGATTCATCCCAGAGACATTGGATGTAGAGGTATATGATGAAATTATTCAAGTAAAAGCAGAGCAAGCATTTGAATATGCAAGAAGAGTGGCTAAAGAGGAAGGTATTTTGGTGGGTATCTCTTCTGGAGCAGTTATTTATGCAGCAACAGAAATTGCGAAAAAGTTAGGTAAAGGGAAAAAGGTACTTGTTATTATCCCAAGTAACGGTGAACGTTATTTAAGTACACCGCTTTATCAATTTGAGTCTTAATTATATGTGATTGAAAAAGCATCCTTGAAAAGGATGCTTTTTCTTTTTGGATTGGAAATAGGAAAAGAGTGAATGACTAGAAAACTTCATGTAAAATAAGAGGTAGTATAATTAATTTATTTTCACTAGCCTTCGAGTATAACCACTTTATATATATAACGAATGTAGTTTGAGGTGGTTAATCTAAGAGGGTGGGATAAAAGAAGACGGGGTGTTGATATGCAACGAAGAAAATCTTTAGCGCTTTCTATTCCATATCAGTTAGATTTCTTTAAGCAGTATAAATTTCTTTCTAAGGATAAACCGCAACATATTTTGTTAGAGAGTGGACGTGGCGGTCGTTATAACATTGTGGGGTTGAACCCAGTAGCGGTAATCCGAGGGAAGGGTGAAACGTTACATATAAGCGAAAGTGGTAAGGAAACAATAAAACAAGGAAACCCATTAGATTTAATGCAGGAATATATGGAGCGATGGAAAACGGACTATAATCCGGAATACCCTCCATTTCAAGGTGGTGCAATTGGTTACTTTAGTTATGATTGCATCCGTTATATTGAAAAACTCCCTTCCCATGCGGAGGATGACATTAATATACCTGATATATTCTTTTTATTATTTGATGATGTGTTTGTTTATGATCAAAAAGAAAAAGTATTATGGATTATTACACATTATGTAGATAAGCATGAAGAGGCAAAAGAGCGATTAAATGAATGGAAGATTCTTTGGGCGACAGAAGCGCCAGAAGTGAATATACCTTTTGCATGCCCTGAAGAGAAAAGTGAAACAGTTGCTTTTACAGAAGAAAGTTTTATGAAGGCAGTTGAATGTATTCAAGAATATATTGGGGCTGGTGATGTGTTCCAAGTAAACTTGTCGACAAGGCAAGAAAGAACGTTACAAACACACCCACTAGAAATCTATACAAGTCTTCGTGAGATTAATCCATCTCCATATATGGGTTACTTGGAGCTCGGGGATTTTCAAATTGTTAGTGGATCGCCAGAGTTGCTAATTAAGAAAGAGGGAACCGAAGTAAGTACAAGACCGATTGCTGGAACGAGATCTAGAGGGGCGAATGAGCAAGAGGATGAAGAATTAGCAAAAGAGTTAATTGAGAACGAAAAAGAAAGAGCAGAGCACGTCATGCTTGTGGATTTAGAACGAAATGATTTAGGGCGTGTTTGTAAATATGGCACTGTAGAAGTAGATGAATTTATGGTAATTGAGAAATACTCACATGTTATGCATATTGTTTCTAATGTGCGTGGTGAGGTGGAAGAAGATAAAGATGCTTTTGATTTAGTGAAGGCTGTATTCCCTGGGGGAACAATTACTGGTGCCCCGAAAATACGTACGATGGAAATTATTGAAGAATTAGAACCTGTTCGCCGAGGGATTTACACAGGTTCAATCGGGTGGATCGGTTATTCTGGAGATACAGAATTGAATATTGTAATTAGAACACTGCTTGCTAAAGATGGAAAAGCGCATGTACAAGCAGGAGCGGGAATTGTAATTGATTCGAATCCGGAAAATGAATATAAAGAGTCGTTAAAAAAGGCGATTGCTTTATGGCGTGCAAAAGAACGTAGCGAAGAAACGGTTAGGTGAGAGAAATGATATTAATGATTGATAATTATGATTCTTTTACATTTAATTTAGTGCAGTTTCTTGGAGAACTTGGACAAGAGCTTGTTGTTAAACGTAACGATGAAGTGACTATTTCAGATATTGAGAATATGAAACCAGACTTTTTAATGATTTCGCCAGGTCCGTGTAGTCCTAATGAAGCAGGTATTAGTATGGAGGTTATTCAATACTTTGCTGGAAAGATTCCGATTTTTGGGGTTTGTCTTGGACATCAATCCATTGCACAAGTGTTTGGCGGAGAGGTTATACGTGCGGAGCGCTTAATGCATGGGAAAACGTCGCTTATGCATCATGACGGAAAGACGATTTTTTCGGATATCCCTAATCCGTTTACTGCGACACGTTATCATTCCCTTATCGTTAAGAAAGAGACGTTACCTGATTGCTTAGAGGTAACATCTTGGACAGAAGAAGGGGAAATTATGGCGCTCCGTCATACAACATTACCGATTGAAGGTGTACAGTTCCATCCAGAATCAATTATGACTTCCCACGGGAAAGAGTTGTTGCAGAATTTCATTCGTAAATACAGCCCAAGTGTGACATCGTGTTAGTTTACGTAAATGGTGAGTATGTAGAAGCAAGTGAAGCGAGAATTTCTCCTTATGATCATGGTTATTTATATGGTCTTGGAGTTTTTGAGACATTTCGTATTTATAATGGTCATCCTTTCTTATTGGATGATCATTATGACCGTTTAATAGATGCACTGGATACATTGCAAATTAAATGGACAATGACGAAAGATGAAGTACTGCTTATTTTGAAGAATTTACTCGTTAAGAATGAATTAGAGCATGCATATGTACGCTTTAATGTATCAGCGGGTATAGATGAAATTGGATTGCAAACGGAAATGTATGAAGAGCCGTCTGTTATTGTTTTTATAAAACCTTTAGCAGCCCCCGAAGATGTAGTGGAAAAAGAAGGGGTTGTTTTAAAACAAGTGCGAAATACACCAGAGGGTGCGTCTCGCTTAAAGTCTCATCATTATTTAAATAACATTTTAGGAAAACGTGAAATTGGAAATGTTGTGAATAAGGAAGGTATTTTCCTTACTGAAACAGGTTATGTTGCAGAGGGTATTGTTTCGAATCTCTTTTTCGTGAAAGGTGATATTTTGTATACACCTTCGCTAAAAACAGGGATTTTAAATGGTATCACTCGTGCGTTTATTATAAAGGTTGCTGAAGAGCTGGGCATCGAAGTGAAGGAAGGTTTCTTTACAAAAGATGAATTACTTTCAGCTGATGAAGTCTTCGTAACAAACTCGATTCAAGAAATTGTCCCGCTTTATCATATAGAGGGACGAGATTTCCCGGGTAAAGTAGGTATGGTTACAAAAAGGTTTATGAGTCTTTATGAAATGCAGAGAGAGAAATTGTGGAGCAGAAATGAATTGTGAAGAGGAGATGTGTAGTTTGAAGTGGGATTATGATTTGCGCTGCGGCGAATATACATTGAACTTAAATGAAAAAACTTTAATTATGGGGATTTTAAATGTAACACCAGATTCGTTTTCTGATGGTGGGAGTTACAACGAGGTAGAGGCTGCGGTGCGCCATGCGAAAGAAATGCGAGATGAAGGTGCTCATATTATTGATATCGGCGGTGAATCTACTCGCCCGGGTTTTGCTAAAGTATCGGTGGAAGAAGAAATAAAGCGAGTTGTTCCGATGATTCAGGCGGTTGCAAAAGAAGTGGAATTGCCTATTTCTATCGACACGTATAAAGCTGAAGTTGCAAAACAAGCAATCGAAGCTGGCGCTCATATTATTAATGACGTTTGGGGAGCGAAGGCGGAACCAAAAATCGCTGAAGTTGCAGCTCATTATGATGTACCTATTATCTTGATGCATAATCGCGATAACATGAATTACCGCAATTTAATGGCTGATATGATTGCTGATTTATATGAAAGCATCAAAATTGCTAAAGATGCTGGCGTGCGAGATGAGAATATCATTTTAGACCCAGGCATCGGTTTTGCTAAAACACCTGAACAAAATTTAGAAGCGATGCGTAATTTAGAACAGTTAAACGTACTGGGTTATCCAGTTCTCTTAGGTACTTCAAGAAAGTCTTTTATTGGACATGTGTTAGATTTACCGGTAGAGGAACGTCTTGAGGGAACAGGAGCTACCGTTTGTCTCGGCATTGAAAAGGGTTGTGAGTTTGTTCGTGTTCATGATGTGAAGGAAATGGCACGTATGGCTAAGATGATGGATGCGATGATTGGTAAGGGGGTAAAGTAATTGGATAAAATTTATGTTCATGATATGGAGTTTTACGGTTATCATGGTGTATTCCCAGAGGAAAATAAATTGGGTCAGAGATTCAAAGTGGACTTAACGGTGGAGTTGGATTTGAAACAGGCAGGAGAAAGTGATGACTTAGAGCATTCTGTCAATTATGGAGAGCTTTTCGAGTTATGTAGAAAAGTTGTTGAAGATAGAACGTATAAGCTTGTAGAGAGTATCGCTGAAAATATTGCTGCAGATATATTAAAACAATATGAGAGTATTTTCCGTTGTACAATTAAAGTAATTAAACCAGATCCGCCGATACCTGGGCATTATCGTGCTGTAGCAGTGGAAATTACGAGAGAACGTCCATGAATAATATAGCTTACATTGCATTAGGTTCAAATATCGGAGAACGTTATACGTATTTAACTGAAGCGATTCAGTTTTTAAACAAAAACCCGTATATCCAAGTTAACGATATTTCATCTGTATATGAAACAGAGCCAGTTGGCTATACTGACCAAAGTTGCTTTTTAAATTTAGTTATAAAAATTTCTACCAATTTATCACCGCAAGAATTATTGAAAATCACACAAAGAGTAGAGAATGATTTAGGAAGAAAAAGGGAAATTAGATGGGGTCCGAGGACCATCGACCTTGACATTTTACTATATAATCAAGAAAATATTGAAGCGGAGAATCTTATTGTTCCGCATCCGCGGATGTTCGAAAGAGCTTTTGTTATCGTTCCGTTGTTAGAGATTAATCAAGATATAAAACAAAACATTTCACGTTCACAAGTAGAAGAAATGAAAAGGCGAGAGGGAGTAACGGTATGGAAGCAGAAAAATGGGGAAGACGCATTCGTGCTTTTCGAAAGCTAAAAGGTTATACACAAGAAGGTTTTGCGAAAGAGTTAGGGGTATCTGTATCTGTTTTAGGTGAAGTTGAGAGAGGGAATCGATCGCCTTCCCAAGATTTTGTAGTGGAAGTTGCTAAGGCATTAAAGGTTTCAGTGGAGGAATTAATGCCGAAGTGACTATGAAGGAAGGAGTAAGTCGAGTGTTAAAGATTGCAAATATTGAGATGAAAAACCCGGTTGTATTAGCACCGATGGCGGGAGTGTGTAACTCTGCATTCCGTTTGACAGTAAAAGAATTTGGTGCAGGTTTAGTTTGTGCTGAAATGGTAAGTGATAAAGCGATATTACTTAATAACAAAAGAACATTAGATATGTTATATATTGATGAAAGAGAAAAGCCATTAAGTTTACAAATTTTTGGTGGAGAGAAAGAAACTCTTGTAGATGCTGCGAAATACGTAGATAAATATACGACAGCAGACATTATTGATATTAATATGGGTTGCCCAGTACCGAAAATCATTAAGTGTGACGCGGGAGCAAAGTGGCTTTTAGACCCAAATAAAATATATGAAATGGTAGCGGCGGTTGTAGATGCTGTTGAAAAGCCGGTTACAGTTAAGATGCGTATTGGTTGGGATGCAGATCATATTTTTGCAATTGAGAATGCAAAAGCTGTTGAGCGTGCTGGCGGACAAGCAGTAGCGGTTCATGGACGTACACGAGTACAAATGTATGAAGGGAAAGCGGATTGGGATATTATTAAACAAGTAAAGCAAGCTGTAAATATCCCGGTTATCGGAAATGGTGATGTCGAAACGCCACAAGATGCAAAGCGTATGCTTGATGAAATTGGTGTAGACGGTGTTATGATTGGTCGCGCTGCCCTTGGGGACCCGTGGATGATTTATCGTACGGTAAAGTATTTGGAAACAGGTGAATTAATGCCGGAACCGACAGTGCGTGAGAAAATTGACGTATGTATGTTGCATCTAGATCGTCTTATCGATTTAAAGAATGAAAATGTCGCTGTAAGAGAGATGAGAAAGCATGCAGCCTGGTATTTAAAGGGTGTTCGTGGTAATGCAACTGTACGTAATGGTATCAATGCTTGTAATACGCGTGAGGACCTTGCGAATGTATTAGGTGCATTTGTAGAAGAAGTAGAAGCGAAACAACAAACAATTCACGTTGGCTAATAATAGATAGGGAAGATTGACATTCTTCTATACACTTCCTATAATTACGTGAAAGAAAGAAGAACTGCCAGCTAGTTGCTGGCAGTTTTTCTAGTTGAGTAGAAAATGCTATACTGTATATATTGTAAAAATTAATAGAGCTGGAGTGATATCAATACCATGGATAACATGAACCACGAAGAATTAAACGACCAATTGCTTGTTCGTCGTGAAAAGTTACATAACTTACGTGAGCAAGGAATCGATCCGTTTGGTAAACGATTTGAACGTACAAATGCAACAAATGACTTATTAAGCTTATATGGAGAGTTCTCTAAAGAAGAATTAGAAGAGAAAGAAATCTCTGTTTCTATCGCTGGTCGTATTATGACAAAACGCGGTAAAGGAAAAGCTGGATTTGCACATATTCAAGATTTACATGGACAAGTTCAAATTTATGTTCGTAAAGATGCTGTTGGAGATGAAGAGTATGAATTATTTAAAACAGCAGATTTAGGTGATTTAGTAGGTATTGAAGGTAAAGTGTTCAAAACGAACGTTGGAGAACTTTCGGTGAAGGCAACGGGCTTTACACTATTAACGAAATCTCTTCGTCCATTACCGGATAAATATCATGGATTAAAAGATGTTGAACAACGCTACCGTCAACGTTACTTAGACTTAATCACAAGTATGGAAAGCCGTGAAACATTCGTTACTCGCAGTAAAATCATTCGTGAAATGAGAAGATACTTAGATGACAATGGTTATCTTGAAGTGGAAACACCTATGATGCATGCAATTGCAGGTGGAGCTTCTGCGCGTCCTTTCATTACGCACCATAATGCGTTAGATATGGAATTATACATGCGTATCGCAATTGAACTTCATTTAAAACGCCTTATTGTGGGTGGATTAGAAAAAGTTTATGAAATCGGTCGTGTATTCCGTAATGAGGGTGTATCAACTCGTCATAATCCAGAGTTTACAATGATTGAATTATATGAAGCGTATGCTGATTATAAAGATATTATGAAACTAACAGAAAATATGGTTGCGCATATTGCGAAGCAAGTACTAGGTACAACAACAATCCAATATGGTGATTATGAAATTAATCTAGAACCAGAATGGACACGTCTTCATATGGTAGATGCAATCAAGGAACATTCTGGAGCAGATTTCTGGAATCCAATGAGTGTAGAAGAAGCGCGTGAACTTGCAAAAGAACATAATGTAGGTATTAAGGATACGATGGAAGTTGGTCATATTATAAACGAATTCTTCGAACAAAAAGTAGAAGATAAATTAATTCAACCAACATTTATTTACGGTCATCCGGTAGAAATTTCGCCACTTGCGAAAAAGAATGACGAAGATCCACGATTCACAGATCGTTTCGAATTATTTATCGTTGCACGTGAACATGCAAATGCATTCACTGAGCTAAATGATCCGATTGATCAAAAAGAACGCTTTGAAGCGCAATTAAAAGAGCGCGAACAAGGTAATGATGAAGCTCACATGATGGATGATGATTATATTGAAGCTCTTGAGTACGGTATGCCTCCTACAGGTGGGCTAGGAATTGGTATTGATCGTCTTGTTATGTTGTTAACGAATGCACCATCTATTCGTGATGTATTATTATTCCCTGCTATGCGTCATAAACAAGACTAAGCTTTGGAGATTTCTCCAAAGCTTTTTTTATTTGAGTATGAGCTACGTAGGGATAGTAGCTCTTGATGGTGCGAGAAATTATATTTATATAGAAGAAATGTGCTGTTTTTATACTTTTTTACTAAGTTAAAAATTTTATTAGAAAAACTATTGCATTTTAATAATCAAACTGGTATATTTATATTCGTTGCCACGAAAGGTAACAAGTAAAACAAACGAAAAACAACTTATTGAAAAAAGTTGTTGACGAAAATATAACGAAATGTTATATTAATAAAGTCGCTTCTGAGCGGCAGATGAGTTCTTTGAAAACTGAACGAAACAAACAACGTGAAACGTCAATTTTTATTTTTAGATGCTAGACA
>NZ_NJGF01000052.1:0-18212 GCF_002209985.1 Bacillus sp. K2I17 | reverse complement strand
GAATCGCTGGTTGTGATGGATTTACTTTTGGTCCGTTCACAGCTCCTTGTTCCATTGCTGGAATCGCTGGTTGTGATGGATTTACTTTTGGTCCGTTCACAGCTCCTTGTTCCGTTGCTGGAATCGCTGGTTGTGATGGATTTACTTTTGGTCCGTTCACAGCTCTTTGTCCCATTGCTGGAATCGCTGGTTGTGTTTCATTCCTTTTCGGTCCTGCTGGATGTGGACCTATTGATCCATCATATTGATTTTCCATTGGAGTTATCTTATCTTCCGTTTTTTCTCCGTTCGTTGCAGACTGTCCCACTCCTGCTTTTGGTCCTGCTGGATGTGGGCCTATCGGTCCATCATATTGATTTTCCATTGGAGTTATCTTATCTTCCGTTTTTTCTCCGTTCACTGTAGACTGTCCCACTCCTGCTTTCGGTCCTGCTGGATGTGGGCCTATTGGTCCGTCATATTGGTTTTTCATTGGTGTAATCTTATCAGTTGATTTTTCACCATTCTTTGCAGGTTTCTTAACTCCTGCCTTTGATCCTGCTGATTGTGAACTTATATTTGATTTAACCGGTATTGGTAATGGAATATTAGACTTCCCTCCATTAAATAACGATTCCTCACTTGTTGAAAATCCACCAGGATTAACGCCGGAAGCATCCTTCCCTTTTACTTCTTTATTATTTCCACTGCCGATTGATGATGTACCTGGTATTGCCTCTGCACCGCCTCGACCTTTTTGAGTTTTCTTATCTTTCTCTTCCGAATCATCAGAATGATCAATATCGCCTCCACCACCAGGAGGTGGAGGACCGTCACCGTCATCATCATCACCATTATCATTACCATTCTGCGTATCAAAGTTGTTTAAATCATTATCTCCAACACCTGGCATCCGTGGACCTGCTGGCTCTTCTTTTCCTCTAAGCTTATTAATCATACCTGCTGTTCCTGTTGCACCTTTTTTCATCATTTTCCCTGTCGCTTTTGCAACATCAAATCCAGCCTTTGCAGCCATCATGCCGCCCATCATGGTCTTCCAACCACTTTGTAAGCCTGCATCAATGCCAAGTATACGTTCAACAATATTTGGCCCATCTATTACAGCCCAAGATCCAGCAAGAAGGAGTAGTGCATTTCCCCAACCCATAAAGCCAAAATCTTTTGTAGCTAGCCACCCTATATAAAGGGAATATATTTTTAAAAGTAACGCCATACAAAAAATGACTGCATAGCAGCTAAAAATTTCATTTATTATCTTTTTTAATCTTTGACCGCTGCTAATATCAGTTGCGGCTACTAGTGCTCCAAATATATTATGAAAAGCCAATTCATAGATAATTCGCCCAACCTTTACTATACTAATTAGTAATGCAAAAGCAGTAACAGTGAGTGAGAGTAACACCGATCCCCAATTTAAGCTCCATCTATAGTAAGCTTCTTCGAACACATCAAACCATCCATTATCTAGCTTTTCTGTTTCAAGTTTATTATCATATGAGAGAACTAACTTGCGGTTTAAGGCATCTTCTGCCTCACCGCTCGCTAAATCCGCATCTACTGTTTCATTAAAATCAATATGTTTAATATTTTCTTCCGAGATACCATTAATTCTTTTTCCCTCTGGATCGGCCAATTTAAAATCCGTCTTAGCATAAAAGTTAAGATCTGCTAAATTACTTTTAACAATACTTGCACCTAACGAACCTGGTGTCCCATGTAAGTCTTTTACACCAGCACTTGCAATTTTATTTAGGTTGTCCATTAAAATTGGACCACCCACAAGAAATAATATTGAAAGTAATCCATTTAATATAACGTTCGTTCTTTTTTCTATTTTATTAAACATCAGTTGGTAACCAACTGCTATTATGGTAACAGTCAAAATTGCCCATACTACTAAACTCAATTCGTTCCTAAGATTATTTATTTCCGAATATTGAAAGAAATCATTACTTGTAATAACTTGTACTACTACCTTTTCTACAATTTCATTTATATAAAGAAGTCCCCATAAAAGCCACTGACCTAACCAACGAAATATATTACTCGCAATCCCGTTCAAGTCTAATATATCTTGATATTGAATTAATATTTCTTCCTTAGTCAATTCATTCACCTCTATCTATAATCGAATTGAAATATCATTTTTTTTCTTTTGTGCGAACTTACAAGTGAAAAGTATTACTATATAAAAAAGAAGGAGCAGTGTAGTAGCTGGTCCTTTCACTGATAAAAATTGATCATATATATTGGCTGTCATGAAATTAAGGATAACTGGCATTGCACCAACCATACCAATAATCATATAAATTGTTTGTGCTCTACCTTTCTTTTTACGATGTAGATCATCACGTTTTGAGATTTCAAAGTTCATACTTTTAATAACTCGGCCAAACATTTCCCTTGCTGAGCCACCCTTTTCATCTTTAATCTTTAAAATTTTATGAAATTGATTCAAAGCTGGGAAATTATATTTTTCAAAGTGTTGTGTATCTAATTTTGCCTCTTCTTCCAATTTAGATAGTGTTTTATCAATTTCTTTTTGAATAGAAATATCTAATGTTTTCTTTGTTTCTATTAAGCTATAGTATGGATTTTTCCCCGACTGCATAAAGAAAGACATATTAGTTGCATACTTTAATAGCTCATTTAATTGAAATTGATAAACTCTCACTTTCTTATTTGCAACAGTAAAGGAGAAGAACCACATTACTGAACCAAGAGCTCCTGCAATTATACTTATAGGAACATCTTTCAGAAGAATGTATACATACCCCATATGCATAATAAATAAAAATGCTAACCATCCTACTATGGACCAGCCACTAAACAGCAACCTCGCTTCTTGCCACAATGATATTTTTTTCTTTTTTGATTTTGCCACTTTTATAAACCTCCTTTAATAAAAAAAGAACCTATTCTTTAGAATAAGTTCTCAAAATAATTATTTAGCTATTGCCTTCTTAATTGTGTTGCTAAATTCTCTTTTTTCAAAAGCTCTTGTATTTCCACTAAAATTTGTTCCTGAACCAGCAATCTCTTTCCCATCCTTAAAAACTGAATATCTACTTTTTGGTTCAGTTATACCTATACTCTCGAATTCGTCTCTTGTTTTACTTGCTACATTTGGATTCCAGCTCAAATCCTTTGGTGCATCTTCCCAAGAAAAAAGATATACTTTTTTATCTAATTGTTTTGCATCATAATCTAAAACTTGTTTTGCATTTGAATTTTGAAGATCTCTATTATGAGCCATCATTATAAATACAGGCTCTTCTTTTTTAACTAATTTCATTAATTCATCATATGAAACTTCCACTACTCCAGCGCTAACAGAGTTCTCATTCTTATTAGATTCACTACTTGTTCCATCTGTATTTTTAGAACAGCCACTTACAACCATTATAGATAGAATTACTAGTGCAATAATCCAATTTAATTTTATGATTTTCAACTCAATCACTCCAACTGTATATTTATAAATCCATATAAGTATAGTTTACTAAATTTACAGCTGCATGTACTAGACTTATTCTCAATTAATTGAGTCAAAGAATTGATTTACAGCTTCTTTAGGTTGGTATCCTACTAGCCTATTTACTTCTTTACCATCCTTAAAATAAATCAAAGTAGGCGTTCCCTGTAAATCATAATCACGCCATCCCTCTTTGAACTCATAAGCATTGTATAAACTAAATTTCGTATTAGAGTATTTTTTTATTGCATCCTTCAAATTAGGCTCTAGTGCTTCACAATATGAACATACTGGACTAAAAAAATATACCACTTCATTCTGTCCAACTTTTTCATTTCCCTTTAATTGCTCAGGCAAAATTATATTTTGGTAAAATGGATCTTTCTCTGCTTGCTCTAAAGTTTGCATAGACACTTGTTTATTTCCGTATGGACTTACTTGTTGTTTTTGTGAATTTCTATATGTATCAAAAACCATAAAAGCACCAAAAACTACAATAATAGCTGATAACATGAAAAATAATTTTTTCATTACTCATCCCACCCAAATTATTTGATATTAACATGTTATCAGCTTTTTTTAGCCCTATTCTGTCAATAAACTTGCAGAAAAGTTTCGTAAAACTTGCAAAAAACTCCTATTTTGCAACTTCCTGTTTAAATACATCTGGTAGTAAGTGATAAAGCTTAGCATCTTTTAATAGTTTGATCGTTCGTTCTGAAACAGGTTGTATTTTTTCAATTGTTTTATACTCACCTAAATCTGGATACCATTCATTTTCCTTCTGGTAAATAGTTTGATAAATAAGCCCCTTATCACTACTATAGTCAATAAACTCAACTACTTCTTTTATGTCTCTTATAACTTCTCCATTATCATGTTCTTTTCTCATTTGAATTCCGTATGGTAACATTTCTATTATGTCTCTTAAAATTGTAACGTCATCAGAATTCGCATATGCTGGCGCTTGCTTCATCATAGGAATATAACGACCAGGAATAGCTCTGGCACTCTTAGCATGAACAGTTGTAATAATAGAATGATCCGTTTTCGCACTATCCAATACCCCCGCCGCTTCCTTTCCACGAGTTTCTGAAATCATAATCCAGTCTGGATTATTACGTAACCCTGCTTTAATTAACTCCCATATATCAACTTTTTTCTCACGATCTTTATTAGCAAGCGTTCTCAAACTACTAATATCTTTGTTGGGGTATAATTCTTTAATATGACTATCTGGTGTATCCTCAATTAAAAATATTGAGTCATAATCATCCATAAAACCTACCAATAATTTCTGTAACTCTGTTTTTCCCGTTCCTGTTCCGCCACTAATTGTAAAATTACCCCTGGCTTTAATAAGCAACTCAAGAAGTACTGATATATCCTCACTTACTAAGTCTGTTAATTTTGTAATCGCTAAATGTGGTTTACTTACACGCAAAGCAAATGTCCCACCATACGCACAAACAGGATGGATTGTATTTACTCGTAAATCGCCAAATGCTGTGTCTAATATTGGTTCACTCTCTGTCAATTCTTCCCCTTGAATAGCAGCAATTTGTCTCATTAAGTTATTTACTTCCTCTATAGTTGGTTGAGATTTAGGAGTATACCTTCCTGTAGCCCTATTCTCTATTCTTAAGAAAGTTCCGTTCCATTTAATATCCGTAACATCTTTATCCTTCATATATGGTTTTAAAAAACTTCCCTCTAGAATTCTCTTAACTTTTTGTTGTTTTTCTTCATGATTATTCATTACATCCATTTCCTTTCATTTAAAAAGTCATTACATTTGAAATTTGATTCATATAATAGATAAAAATAATACCTGCAAATCCAGCCACAAAACCTACAGCTAAAAATAGTGCTGGCACAGAGAATATATCCATTGCCTCTACTTTTTTATCAACTAGCTCATTTACTTTATTTTCTTGGATACGATCAATAAACATTTCTAGCTCCTGTAAAGCTTCTTTCTTTATTCCGTACTCACTAAACTCATAAATAATACTCATGACCATATTCGCCTCACTTGTTCCAACAAAATCAGCAAATTCAATATAATGTTCACGATCATTACTCTTCTCAATCTTTTCAACTAATAAACTTAATTGTGCTTGCATTGGTCCTTTTAAATATGGAGCTGTTTCTTTTAATGTTGTATAAACATTTCCAGAAGTACCTAATAAACCTAAAAAATATCTTAAAAACTCTGGAAATAAAAAGGTTTTCTCTATATTGGCATTCGTATTACGTAGCATTAAATTAAAATAGTTATATTTATTGGCAGCTAGCACAATTATGGGTAACCCTAAGAAAAACTCATATTTCTTTGTGGTCATTACAACCAATGTATAAAGCATAAAAATTACAACAGTTAACATCCATTGTGTAATACGATAAGCCTTTTTATCTAAATTAAAGTACTCCAAATACATATCTAAATACTTTTCACTTAAAATCTCTCCAAACATCCTCTATCACTCCTTTTAATCCATAAATAATAATAGGAAGGGAATTATCCCTTCCTATCTCTCCATTTCTAAACCTTTTTTCTTCTGTTTCTCATTTTTCTTTTCGTTAGTTTCTTTATTAGAGTTAGTTTTCTTTGACTTCTTATCATACTCTTGTTTTTGTTTATCTAAATTTTCCTCTAACTTTAGTAATTTTTCTTTTTGAGGTTCTGTTAGATCCATCTCTTTCAACTCGTTAAATGCTTCTTTTCTAAGTTGATAAATCGTATCAAATGAATGTGATTTCTCGAATTCTCTCATTTTTTTCATATTCTTATCATGGTTCGCTTTAACATCCTCTTTTTCCACATGTTTCATAGGCTGTTTAGGCTCTGCATTAAGTAATTTTAAGATTCCATTTTTAAAACGCTCTTTATACTGCCACTTCTCTTTTGCGGTTTCTTTTTCTTCTATGTTACTTAATACCTGCCCTTTAAAAATTTTTTTATATTGATCTTGTTCAACTTCCTCATTAATTTCATCTAAAGCTTCTTTTTTAAAGGTTTCTTTATAATCTTCTTTACTTAAACCATATTCTTTTAGAATTTCACTTAATTTTTCTTCCCACACAAAAGTTTTATCTTTTTTGTACAAATTATTTTTGTCTATTTCTTGTTCGAAAATTTCTACGTTTTCTGTTTTATGATTGACTTGAACAATTACATTTCCTTGTCCCCATTTACTAAGGTCATTGGATTTCAGCTCAAATTCCGTATACTTACTGTTAGTTTTATTTAATACAAATTGTCCTTTTGTAAATTCTGATTGATCCCTTTTCGTAGCATCCAAAGCGAATTTATAAATTGCTTGTTGTATATGTTCTTTTTCTAATTGGTCCCTAGTAATCATTTTAATACCCCCTATTTATATTAATCATCGTTTTTAACACTATCCCAGCCATCATTTGCAACAGCAGCCCACTGATCTCTTACATCAATTTCGTCATACTCTGCATGTTCTCCATATTCTTCCCGTTCTTCAGGTTCTGCAAATTGTTCTACTTGAAGAAATGCTTCTTCCTCTGTAGCCTCATAACAATCAGATTTTTTTGCTCTTTCTCGCCATAATTCAATTACCGATTTAGGTAAATACTCATTTAATTGCCCTACTAATTTTACTTTTGTTTTTAAAGATAAGTAGGAGGCATATACAATGAACGATAAACATTGTTGGAATGTAAACTCATCAAAATGAGTTTCTACAATATTTAAAGCAATATCAGCTCTATCATGAATATAATCCCCTAACTCCGTCCTCATCGTGTCTTTTATCTCTAAAATGACATCTTTCGGCATTAAATCTTTCATTAATACATAACTATCAGTCTCTGATTTTGCAGTATATACGATATTTTCTAAGATGATGTTTTCATGTTCTGAAATAATTGGTAAATTCAATACTGACTTTGAATTATCAAAATCATGACTTAAATACTCGTAACGAGCTTTAGCAGCCGTTTCATTACGATTATAAATTGGCTTTGGTACAATCTTTCCAAACTTATTATCTTGCCTTTTATTTACACGTACAACTACACTTTCACCCTCCTGTAATCGCATTAATTCATCTGGCATCAATAAATAACGTTCTTTTGTACTTTCACTTGTACTCTTATCCGTAGATAAGAATTTACCACTTCGAGTGTAGTCTTGAATCGTTTGTTTCCCAATTAAGGCAGCATAATGCTCCGCTGTAGATTTATCCATTGTTAAGATATAAATTTGGTTCGAACAGTTACCAATAATTGTGTCAGCTTCATCCCCATATAAACTCTTGACCTGTGAATATGCTTGTAAAACTAAATGGAAGCGGAATCCTTTACCAGCACCAACCGTAATCATACCGTCCATACCATCAATGGCTGGCATATTCCCAAATTCATCGAGTAATACCTGCACTTTTCTTTTCATTTTTCCACTTGCACTCATTGTTGCTTTTTCAGCATTGACACGATAGGCTTGGCTTACAAAAATTGAAGCCAATACATGGTTTGATTTATCGAAATCAGGCGTTACCATAAAAATCGCTACTGGTTTTTCACCAAATCCAATCTTTGTTAAATCTAGCGAATTATACGATGTTAACTTAGCGTTTGGTGTTAATGTGAAAATTTGTAGTTTAGCCATTGCATTACTAAAAATACCAGAACGTGTATTACCAGCGGCAAAGTTACTCGTTGCGTACATCATACGAGCTGGGTCATTTTCATCTCTTGCTTGGAAAAACATATCTAGTGCATTTTCTCCTGTTTCCTCATTATTATCACTTCCTTTTGTCGCAAGGAAGTTGGCAACAGAATACATATTTACTCTTTCTTCTTTTCCAACTTTTAAAGAATCTGCTGTAATAGCTAAAATAATAGCTGTTACTAGAGATATTGAAGAGTTATTCCAAAATGGATCTTTAGCATTTGGATCTTGATACAAAGAAAATGTCACACTATTGGCATACTGTTGAGCCAAAGCTGTATCCCCTTTTTTATATGCTTCTATAACCAATTGAAGTGGATTGAACCCCATTGATTTCTTTTGTTGCATTAAGTTGTAAATATAGACTTCATAACCTCTCTTTTTCAAAGTTTCATAGCTGGCCGCAGCAATTTCGCCCTTGGGATCATTAACAATCATGGAATCTTTTTCTTCCGCACGAGAAATTACATCGACTGTTGGAAAAACGTATCGTTCCCCTTTACCTGATCGGGATATACCAATAACCGCTGTATGTACTGGGCCAGTATCTAGCATAAGTAAATATTTCTTTCCTTTTTGGAGAGCAGAGACAATTACACCACTTCCCCCTTTGTACTCTTTGTCACTCCCTGGTACAACTTTATATTGTTTCATTAATTCTTTTGGTTCTTCAAATTCTGCACTACCGTGCTGGTTCTCGTTCATTGTTGCGTAATTTGTTTTCATACTGTAGCAAAATTTTAATAATCCAAAGAGAGTAAGTGCATATGCACCTATATAGAAGGTCATAATATCACTTTGAAAATTGAAACAATCCTCCCACGAAAGATGGAATAAATCCATAGCTTGCATATTTTCATGAGCCAATTCTTTAAAGACAACTAATATATTTTGTAAAAATGCTAATAAGAAATTAGCAAAGAAAAAGTTAAAAAATAAAACCAAAATACTAATAAGTATTAATACTTTGGTTTCGGCTAATTTATTTATTGACTGTTTCACAAGCGCTCTCCTTTCCTATCTTCTTAAAACTGAAACAAAATTGGATGTTTCTAGCGTTTGCTCACGATATACATTTATATATTTGTAATGATATTGAATTTCGATAACAGTACCAACGGGCTGTTTTCCAGAAACATTAGAACCCTTTTGATCCTTAAAGTTGAGTTCATATCCTTTAGAACGTAATTTATTAGCTATCCCTTGAATTTTTGGCGTTATGCCACCTTCTGAATCAACCAATTGTTGTACCTCAGTAGTTACTTTCATGAAAGCATTTTGGTGAATAGACTGGATACTTAAAAATAATTGAAAGGGTAAGAAGATAGCTATAAATATAAGCATTGAAAGAATTGAACCTTTCAGTTCCCCCATGTCGCAACTCCTTTCTGCCTCACTAATTAGATATCTTGTTTAAAGATAATCTTTGTTCGGCTTGTGAACGGACTTCCTTATCTTTATTTAGTTGTTCAATTTTAAATTGAACACTTTCAATCTCATGCGACTTCTCAGTTAGTTTTTGATCATGATTTAAAAAAACATAACTAATTCGAATATCATTTCCATGATTTTTTTGAACTTTAATTACTTCTGATACTAAATTAGCAATTAGTTCTTTAGGATCTTGTTCAATTTTCTGAGAGTCTCTTAATTGGCCAACTGCCATTGTTGAAAGTAATGATTTTACTTCTGTAATGGTCCTTGTATTATTGTTTTGATTCAAACCAAATATGGAGGCTGCTAAAATAACACATGCAACACTTACGATTACGAAAAAGTATTTAAATGGCGCTGTCATAGTATTTCATCCCCTATCTGTCAATGCTCCAAAGTACTTTCTTTAGATCGTTGTTTAACTATTGGCTGTTTGACCATATTTTTTTCATATTGCTTCACAAATTTAATTAAATTTTCATTAAATTCCTCAGTTCCCGTTACTAAAGTAGTTCTATTAGAATGTCGAGGATAAAAAACCATTGGATCTTCGCCACCTGGTAAAGAATTAATCTCTGCATCCCTTACGATAATCTCACCTATCTGGAACGATACTTTCCTTGTCATATCATTTTCTTTCTTATAAGAAATCATCTTTAGTTGTGCTGGTTTACTATTTTTAGTAGGAATCACTATATCTTGATAATCCTGATTTTTCGGTGCTTTTTGAGCAATATGTTTTAAAAACCCTTCCATTCTTCTACCGACTTCTACAACTGATTTATTAGCTTCTATTCCTGGAATATTCACAATTCCTGGTGGATTATCAAGCGCGATGTTATGAAGTGTTAACCCTTCATAACTAACTTTAAATTGCGTACGATCAATGCTTTCTTGATCCGACCGATATAAACGATTAATTACTAATCTCTGCTCTAATTTGGGTGCATCTATTAAATTTTTGTCCCATATATTATGTTTAATGGCTTCATAAGCTTTTTTAAATTCCAGCCTATTTTTTTGCAGATATTCATTTGGATCTTTTATGTCTTCTAATTGATAATTAAATGACCTATAATTTAAATTTTCTTCTTCCAATGCTTTCTTTAAATTCTCATTAGCCTCAATACCAGCTTTATCATTGTCTGTTGCTATAATGAATACCTTATCTTGTAAGGCTTCCTTATTACTCTTTATATCTTCTATTACCTTTCTCCACTTTCTTGATCCTGTAAGAGCATATATACCAACCTCAGAATCTATTTCACGAAATGAATATGCATCTATTGGGGATTCCCCAATCACAATATGTGTCGCCTTTTCTGGAATATCTTTAAAATAATCCCTTGCAGTTGATTTTGGGTTCACTTGTAATTGTATTTCTTTCTTAGTTACATTTGGATCAATAGTTGACCGTAATAAGATTCTGTCAATCATACCGTTATCACCATAGATTGGGAGGACAATATTCCTTTTAACCATATCTGGGATAGTAGCATAATTTATCTTTTTGCCCTCTTGCTGCATTGTCTTCTTCGAATAAAAAATATTAGGAGCAATCTCGAACATTTTCTTTACAAGTTTTTCTTGTTCCAAATCTAAAATAAAAGCTTCCGTTGTGTTTCTGCTCATTCCCCTAAAACTCTCAAGGTTTTTATTTTCAGTATTATATTGAATATGCTTTAATAACTTTGTTACCAAATCTATTTCTTTTCTTTGTTCTGGTGTAATCTCAGGATCTTTAACATCTTGTTTCCCTTTCCAATCATGCACCTTTTTATTTTCTTCATATTCAAATACAATAGATGAACCACACACATTTTCACGGTTACATTGTAAAAATTGGGGATTATTTTTATAGATAAAGGCTTCGGATTGTTTACATTCAGGACAAGTGCATAAAAAATAACGCCCACGATCTTGAGCGTTAACAGCAGCTAAGGCTTCCTCTACGTTTTGATATGAATAAGTAATTACTTCTGAACGTGCCACCAAGATTTACCTCCTAAAACCTAGTCTCTGTTCCAGCAGCTATTTCGCAAAATTGTTTTTCCTCTTCTGATAAACCTTCACGTTTTGCTTCCTCTTGAAAGAATTCCCTTAATACTTTGTCAACAACCCACTTTTCCACACTTTCGGCATTTACAAAAGTTGAACCATTAAGGAGTACTTCTGTCCATTTGTTTTGTAATTTTTGATTAATATTCTCATGAACTTTTAGTGATTCTTGAAAATCCGTTTTAGCAAGCCATTCAAATAAATAATCTTGAAATGAATGATATACTGGGTTGTTAGCTTGTATTACTTTTAATCTTGAACGATTTATAGAAAAGTAATTTGCGGTTACAAACCGAACAAATTTCTCGAAATTCTCTACACTTCCAAACCATTCTTCTTTATTTTTTATAACTTCCTCATAGCTTCCATTTAGTAAATCATAATAATGTACAATATACTCGTAAGAATCAAACATTGAAGATACAATATCCTCAAGTTGCGAGAAAAATCCATTCGAAATCTTTGCATATACGCTTTTGAACAATCTTTCCGATTGTTTTAATGAAAATAAAAAATCTGCCTTTTTCTCAAATAAATCCCGCTTCAAAAAGATAAACGAACGAAATTCTTGATTAAGAAATGCCTGTTTTTCTTCCTTTGCATAATCGCCTAGAATTTTTATATATTGCTTTTTTATATCATCCGTCCATACATCGGTACGCTGAAAGGTATCTTTAATTTGTTGCTCTATTGAGTTCTTATCAGAAAAGGAAATCTTAGAATCCAACAGAAACTTTCCGTTTAAATATAATCCAAATCGTTTCGGCTGAACCTCTTGCGATCTGCTTTTTACCTTATGCCGCAATTGGAAAATAATATCCTCTGCTTCTTGTAAAAAGTAACTTTTTGATTCATCAAGTTCCCTAAAACGTTCACCTTCCGTTGAGAATTTTATAATTATTTCTCTCAAGATCACTCCCTCCTTCACTTTTCATACCCATTAATTAAATTTTTTTGATACATCCACTCTTCTAATGTAAGAAAATCGTAAATATCCTCTTGTAAGTTCTCTTCTTTATATAAATCCTCAAAATAAGAATCGAAAATACTGTCTTTCGCAATTTCTCGTTCTTGGAAAAGAGATTCTTCTACCCCAAACAATCTATTGAATTCTGTATCCACGTATTTTTTAACTAACTTCTTAAAATCTTCTCCTGGTGATAGCGTAAATTTAACTTTACATTGTAAACTCAATAAACGTGTTTCCATTTCTTTAATGGTATTCCACACTGGGTATCTGAATGTTACATTTCCTTCCCCATCTACAAGCAATTCTAAGCTTTTTGTTCCAGCATCTTCAGCAATTAAAAAACTTCTTCTTTTCTCTCTGACATTTCGAATAAACTCTTGCGCCTCTTTATTACTGCACAAATGATATGTATATGGTTTTTCTTCACCGCTTGCTTTAATTTCCACAATTTCAATCAATCCATTTCCCATACTATGATTGGGATAAAAATCAATTTTTAATCCATTTCCTAAACACATAAGTTGGACACCCCCGTTTTTATATAAAAAAAATATAAAGAGGTCATACGACCTCTTTATCAACCGAATCCTACTACTTGGCCTGATAACCAAGAAACAATAGCAATTCCAAGATATACAATACAAAATCCTTTTACTACATTGATCATCCAGCCTGTACATTGTTCTTTTCGCTGTGGATCTTTTGAAACCATGTAAATAATACCAATAATAACTAAAATTAAACCTGCTAACGCTGGAGCAACTGGCTTAATTGTGGTTGTAAAATTACCAATCGTTGAAATAAATTCATTCATAGAATTTTCCTACCCCTTTTTTAAGATTTTACTAGTGAACCAATTGAGTCCACATTTGCAAGCATTATTTCTTGAACTAACTTCTCATGTGCTTCATGAAGCCAATCATAGTAATTAATACCCTTTGCTTCTAAAATATTTTTCACAGCTGTTTCCATCTTTTTAAATGTTGGTGGTTTTTGTACTTTGGGCTTTTTCACCCTCTGCACTTCAACTACACCCTGTGTTTCTTCTTGAACTTGAGTGGAATGGCCTTGATATTCCGTCACTCGTATCACCTCCTTTCAATGAATCCATAAAAAAAGACCATTCTCCTAAAGAAAATGGTCTTTCACACATAAATTCAGTTATATACCTAAATTAATTACTTTCTTCAATTGATCATACAAACTTAAAGTGTCAGTCTTTCTAAACTCAAACAATTTTGCTGCTGAGTGATCCTTTGTAATCGCATTAATCTTAGATTGTTGATTATTCTTTACATTCACTTGATGTGGATATGATGCAATTTCTACCGTTGGATCATGCTGCTCTACTACATAAGCATCATCAACGACACTTCCCACTAAATAGCGTTCGAAATTAAATTTTTGTCCAAATATTAAAGTGGCATCATTTAAGCCCATATTTGCTAGCAAAATCTTATTTTCATAGGGTTGTTTGGCTTTTAAATCTGAATCAGATGAAATAGGAAGGTAGTAACGATTTAGGTTTGTTCTTGATCCATACAAACCTTCCTTACTATTAGAATCTGCATGTAAGAGTGTATCATTGAATTTCTGTCCTGTTTGCTGTTCATAGTTGTTTTTAACTTCTTGATTTACAATATTCTTAATCTCATCGGCTGATGGTAATTTTCCTTTTCCCTGTTCCATATCACGTAAATACTTTGTATAAGGAAACGGCTGAATAAATCCTATTTGTTTTCCAACAAAGAAATAATCAGAAGTCCAATTTAAAGTATAGCTACGTTTTGTATCATTTACTAAGCCCTTATCCTTCATATTCTCTAATTGAAGAGGTAATGCATACTTGGTATAAGCATATGGGCTTTGATTTCGATATGTACTTCTTAAATTCTTATCAATATCAACAGCATAATAATAGCTATTAGCTCCATTTTTACGTTGATACATGAAAGACTTAGATTTTTGGGAATCAGTAGGTAATTCTACTTCGTATTCCATCGTTCCTGGTGAAATATCAATCCATGATTGCGTAGGTAAACTATTATCATCTTTAGCCTTTGAAGTTGCAGCTTGTTTAAATTTTTCGTAGTAATTTTTATTAAAGACTACTTTAGTTTTATCCTTACTCATGTCAATTGCTTTCTTTTTACCTACAATTAGATTGCCACCTTTTTCACCAGATGCTCCATTGCCAGTGATATTTTGTAAATCTTTAGCGCCAGACACATTGAACATTTTTTCAAAACTCGGATCTACTAAAAGTCGGAGGTTTTCACCATAATGTTTAACTAAATCAAATACCTTTTTATATGGTTCGGACCATACAGCTGTTGTATCCTTATAAACCCAATCAAAGCAATCACTGCCCTGTTGATCTTTACACATATAATTCACACTGTAATGATTAGTATATTCATAAGAAGAATCATATTGTATATTCTTATTTTGTAGGTTTTTCAGATCTAATAAAAGTGCCATCGGTTTATCACTTTGCTCTGAAAAAACACCATTCGCACTTATACGATTTAAGACATTTCTAACCGAATAATGCTTACCTGTAATTTC
The DNA here is from genome assembly GCF_002209985.1 of Bacillus sp. K2I17. Classification (NCBI taxonomy): domain Bacteria; kingdom Bacillati; phylum Bacillota; class Bacilli; order Caryophanales; family Bacillaceae; genus Bacillus; species Bacillus sp. K2I17. The sequence goes on along the minus strand of NZ_NJGF01000052.1, from coordinate 3,002 downwards.
AAATTTACTACTTGCATATATTTGACTCGGTTTAGATGGATCTACACGTCTAAGCTCCCATAAATAATCACCTTTTGTCATTCCTTCTGTAGAACCTTCCATTTCTACAATCCTAGTTGGATCAGATAGAGAACTCTTATACGTAAAGGTAAAATTCAGGTTGTTTTCTGGAGCTTTCCCTTTATATTGCTGGTTTAAAGGTGCAGCAATATAAGGATTATTTTGTGAATCCTTAAATACTCCTTTATTTTCTGGAGTATAACTATAATCTGAACCTATCTTAATCTTATGGTGATCTTCTCTTAAAATTTTATTCGACTTAGCATCTACATGCTTTATGTCCACTTTAATAGAACAAGTTTGATCCAAGTTTACAATTGAACCATCTGGACAAGTTTTTTGACCAATTTTATAGGATAATTTAGCTGGTTGACCGCCAAATATCCAATAAGCACTACCAGCCCATCTTGTTTCTCCTGAATCTTCTGGAGAGCTTACTCCATACCATACAACGGTATTCGCTTCATTTTGCGCAACCCTTTGATAAGTTTGGCCGTTAGTATAGTATCTTCCACCAGACCAACCTGTTTGACGGGGATAATTCCTTCTTGCTACTCCATCATTTGCCATAACTAAGTTCCCTGCATTCAAACCAGAATCTAATGAAATTTTACCAAGACTGAAATCTAAATCCTTGAATTGAAATGGTACTTTTAAATCGTCCCAAATAACACGATTTTCTACCTTTTTAATAATTCTTAGATTCCATGAATCTTCTGTAGTTCCATTAGGAAATAGTTCATTTAAAGGAATATGTGCAACAAAACCAACATTATGATAATACATGTTACACTCGTCATTTCTTTTATTATAAGCACCTTGTGGACATGCATTATAAACTTCCCCTGTATTGCTTTGTCGGTTGTACTCTAAGTCTTTAGAGGCATCTAAACCAGTCATTTCAGCCTGATAAATATAACTTTTACCAGTTCTTTGATTTATAGCCCATAAATACGTTTCTTGATTGGAAGCATTGTGTTCATGATAACCTACTAGCGCACTCCAACCCGTAAATTCTAAATAAGGTTGTGTTCCTCGGCCGTAATCCCTATTTGAGATTTGCCATCTAGGTTTTCCATCAACACCACTATAAACATCGTATACTAACTTTTTACTACTTTCCCAAGCCTGTTCCTTTCCTCCAAGTTCACCAGGAGAAACGTTATGGGAAGGATAGGGCGAGTATGCCGCCCCATATGTAGGGTTACTAAAAAAACTAAAAACAAAAAGAAACGAAAAACCAATTGCCATTAGCCAATGTTTTGTCTTCATTTTTTGTTTTCACATCCCATATTTAAGCAGCTAATTACTTACCAGCTGTCGGAATCGCTTTAAACACATTAGTTACCATATTACTCATTCCTGTACCAATTTGATCAAGTAATGGCTTTATTGCTCCTGATGTAAAAGCGTACCACAAGCCAAATACAACTAAGGCAATAATACATAGTAAAATTGCACCCTTATGTTCTCCCACTCTCTTTCACCACCTTAATAAAGTTAAATTTATAAATTCATTATTACTTTGATGTCGGAATTGCTTTAAACACATTACTTACCATATTGCTCATTCCTGTACCAATCTGGTCAAGTAGTGGCTTTATTGCTCCTGATGTAAAGGCATACCACAGACCAAACACAACTAAGGCAATAATACATAGTAAAATTGCACCCTTATGTTCTCCCATTTCATTTCACCTCCCAAATAAATTAATTTACAAACAAAAAGCAACCTTTACGGTTGCAAAGAACTTACCATTGGATGTATTACTTATCAGTTCTACACCTCTTTCAATTAACGATAAAATATCTTGTAACAATGTTTATTATCAATTACTAGATAAAAAATCATTAACTCAAAAAAACATAAAACTAATGGTTTATTAAATTACTAAGATAGAGAGGATAAAAACCAAACCTAGTAAAACCATTAAAAGTAATAGTCCAAATCCCCCATATAAGTAGTCGCAAACTAGTGCGATCCAGAACCCAAGTGTCCTCTCTTATGGTTACACTTTTCGAAACATCTTTTACCTATACACGGTTCGTCATTGATAAGGGAGGTAGACGCTTCTCCACACACGTTTTGTTTCTGGTAATATCGTACCGCCATTCCCGATTCCCTCCCTGTCAAGAATCTATCAAGATACTTTCACGAAACTTGCATAAAACTCCCATAAATTTTTGCTTTCAAAAAAGGCATAAAAAAAGACTAGGATTTATCATCCTAGTCTTTTTGAATAATTATTTTCTAAATAAATCTCTTAGTCTTCTTAAACCGCTTTGCAATGATCTTCTAAATGTTGGACTAACTCCAGCCGCAGCACCAACACCTACAGCTCCAGCTCCAGCAACTCCACCAGCTACTGCAATTGGTGATAATCCGCCTTGTTCCTCTTTAACCTCAGAATTTTTGTCTTTCTGCTTAGAGGCTTTATCTTTATCTTTACCCTTTTTATCTTCTTTTTTCTCTTCTGGTTTATTTTCTTCTTTTTTCTCTTCTGGTTTTACTTCTTCTGGTTTATTTTCTTCTTTTTTCTCTTCATTTTGCTTTACTTCTTCCGGTTTAACTTGCTCAACGGAAGTATTTAATTTTTCTTTATCGCCTTTTTTATCTGCAATATCTTTAAGGGTAGTATTCACAGATAAAGCAACATCGTCTTCTTTATTCTTCATTGGAACAACTACACCATTTTTCTCAACAAACTTAATTTCTCCTTTTGTAATACCGTTACTTTCCACTTCTTGCTTATTTTCTTCCTTTGGAAGCTCTACTTGTTGTTGATTTTCTTTTTTGCTTTCAACTACAACAAATTTTGCTTCTGGCATATCTTCATTTTTAGGAATAAAGAAGTTCGGTTTCGGTTCTGGTTTTAGCTCTGGCTTAGGCTCTGGTTTTGGCTCTGGCTTAGGCTCTGGCTTAGGCTCTGGTTTTGGCTCTG
>NZ_NJGF01000051.1:0-18521 GCF_002209985.1 Bacillus sp. K2I17 | reverse complement strand
GAATCAAGTGAATATCCGTGATTCAATGTTATCCGCTGGTTATACTCAAAATGGAATTAACATGGCGATGTTTGCTTCATTCGTTTCCAGTGGAAATATTACTATTAATTCACAAGCAACCACAGATACCCAAGTCAATTTAGTTGGTGGAGGAATAAATGGTAATGTCATTATTAATGTGTTACCTGGTCATATTCCAATTGACCCCTTAAATTTAACCAGCTTTGCTATTACAGAAAACATCTTCAATCCCAGCCCTAATTCAGGAAATTTAATTGTCAATGGCGCTAACAACGTTATTACAAGAGTCAGAGCGACAGTTGATTCATTACCTATTCGTTCCCGAATAAATCTTATAGGAACAAATACATCTTTAATTAGAGTTGATGATGCTTTCGATTTAGCTTATACACCTATTAATTCAGCAAACTGGGCTCCTCTTCCTCCTACAACAGTACAGGAAGCTTTAGATAGAATTGCAGCATTGCTAGCAGTAACTATCGGTACGCCATAAACACCATAGAAAGAACTTAAATCCTATTTTAATAGGAGCTAAATTGATATGATATGTGAAAGAAAAGTCTCTTCAAATCTTATTGGAGAGACTTTTTTAGTTCCTTAGTAAATCCAATATCCAAAAATAAATCTATATCATAAGCAAAGCATTTATTTCTTAATAAAATTCAAATTTTATTAAATTAAGTAATTATTAATTGAATAGAAAAAATTATATATAATGATTTTATGATTAAATGCCCAAACAGTTATCTCATACTACCTACTAAAATCAAGCCGCTTGCAGATGCTTTAAACCCATTTCTAATGCACCGGTTCCACCAAACCCTTGATTAAATAAAAGTGGGACATCGTACTTCTTTGCGTACTCTTTTGCTACATCAATAGATACATGGCCACATGCACCTTTTTGAATGACAATAACATCGCATTTTTTTATTACACTTCGAAACGTTTTCTTTACGCCTCCGTGATTTTTCCCATCATGGAAAATAACCTGGCAGTTTCTTTTTTTGGCCAACTTCTCTAACGTCCTTCCATTTGATCCACCTAAAACTAGAATTGTACTCATTCCCACTCACTCTCCTTATCTTTCTGCTTTATATATGTACTTGGTGATGTTAATAACACAAGTGTACAAGCAACGATATTCATTAATACCAAACAAACTATAAATAATATAACGAAAATCGGTGACAACAAGATGAGAATAAAGCCACTTACTACCAAACAGATGAAAATAAAGCCATTGCTCATATCTTTGTAACCATCTAATCCTTGTACAATATTCAAACTATGCATCCATATTGTGATACTATCCCAATTTTCTATTAACAGATAGCCACCCCCCAACAGAAAAGCCCATCCAAGCAAAGTTCCTAATAATCCAGAATTTCGTCCTATATAATATCCCGAAACAAAATTCGCAGCTGTTCCAATTAACATTCTCATTTATATCCCTCCATATTTATTTCATTTTAGCGCTATATACAAATTTCATTTAACCATGGTTTCATTATATCAGAAAATTACGAATATTCAATAAATATTTTTAGGTACTCTTTATTTTTTTATAAAAGGGTTGTGTTTTTTCTTCCACAACCCTCATTTCCTTCTTAATCCACAGGTACTTCTTCTTGTCCATGTGGAATTTGTTCAATTGGTGTTACAATTTGTGCATATTTGTTTACCTGCACTTTAAATTGTCGTGGTTCTAAGAAATTTACCTGTTGAATTAAAACCTCAATATGAAACGTATCTACTTTTTTTCCTCGGTCAATTTTTGTAATACGCGCATTGTAAAACTTATCCCCATTTAAGAAATATCGTTGTACAGCTTCTGTAGCCAGCATACGCTCATTGCTTGTCATTTTCATTGGTTCAATACCAAATCCAGCCTTTGTAAACAAATACGGGACATCATAACTACTATTAGAAATTTTTCGTAGTAAATCCTCTACTGTTTTTGTTTTCGCAACATATTCCTCTTCTTTTGTATCAAATCCTTTTGGTTTATCTCCAAGCATCTCTATTTCATCTTGATTTACCTGCTCTTCCTCTTGTACTTGTGATTTCATCATGTAACGATGAATAGTATTATAAGTAGCAACGCCTACTACTAACACAATAATCCCCAATATAACTAAGTACTTACGAGGTAGATTCGCTAACACATTCATGACTTTCTGCATTTCTTCACATCCCAAATCAGTCTATAACATTACGAATTTGCGTCATATGTTGTCCTCTTGCCGTATAGTTTAGACCTGTAATTTGTACACCTTTATTATCACCAATATGAATCATTTTCTGATTCCCCATATAAATTGCAACGTGCCCTGGATTTTCATAAAAAATAAGATCCCCTGGTTGCGCTTGATTGATGTCTGGTACTTGTTTACCTTGCCCAACTTGAGCACCTGTCCAATCCCCAAGTTGCACACCTATACTTGTTCTAAAGACATACTGCGTAAATCCTGAGCAATCTGACGTACCGCCTGGTGGATTACGATCCCCTAATACATACCTCACTTTTCCTTGCCCAAGCCATTTTTTCGCTTCTGCTATTATCTTTTGTCGTTTGTCATTCATCATAATAGGAGAACCACCTGATGATAATCCAGGATCATCATTTTTCTTAAAGAACTTCATTGGATCCGTTGGTTGGTCATTAATACGAATTTGGAAATCTAAATGGACAGCATAGCCAGCCATATTCAGGAAGCCTGTATTTTTGTCATAGTTAGAGCCACCCATCTCTCCAATAATTTGTCCTTTTGTTACCATGGTTCCTGGTGCAACTGAGATTTTACTAAGATGTAAGTATCGAGATACAATACCATTTCCATGATCTACATAAACACCTAAACCACCGCCATTTACATTTCCTGTTTGATTCGTTACAATCCCAGCTTCCATTGACCATACGGGGTCTCCAGCTTTTCCAGCGGTCATGGCCCCAATATCAACTGCATTATGTTGCTTTCCACCACGAACTGCATCAAATATATCTGTAATACGTCCACTTTTCGTTGGCCATTTCCAACCTTTATCAGAAATCCATTCTCCATCTCCAGATGCCACGCAACCTAAATCTTTGTAATATTTCAAAACTTTGGTAACGTATGAAAAATCCCCGTAGCACGCGTTAACCTTGGTTCGGAAGTTATTCGGATCGGAGCAACCAGCTGGGTTTAAATGATTCTTACTTCTTGAGAACTCAATGGCTGTTTCCTCTGAATAGCCACCCTTAGCTAATGCATAGCTAATGAAGCCTGAGCCAAAATTGTAAGACTGCAGGGCGAGAGCGATGTCTCCATTCGCCTGTCCTAACACATCTTTAAATTCCAATACACCTGCTTCAATAGAAATATTCGGATCTTTAATGCAACCCATACGCGCATTTCCTTTTATACCTATACAAGATGAACTTAAATCTCCATAATGCCCCTCTGATGCTTGCATTGGATCATTTCCTGCTCCACCTGATTCCTGCATCATTTGAGCTGCGAGAATACCAACATATTCAGTAACACCATGTTTTTCCGCCATCTCTTTAATTTTAGGAAGATATCCTGTTACCTTTTCATTGAGATTGACAGGTTCCCCGCCAGGGCTAACAGAACCTACACACATGCCGCCGATAAATCCGCCAGTAGGGGCTAGATGTCCATACATTCCCTCTAACATACCTGCGGCAAGTATCTCACGTGCACGTTCCTTTTGGTTTTCACTAAACTTCGCTAGTTCCATCGCTTTCTCTATCCCGTGAGAAGAGGTTGTCACTTTTTTGCTACCACTCGCATTAATCTCATCTATTTTTTTCTTAAAATCTGTATCTCCTAATATCTTTTTTACGTCTGATCCGGAGTAACTCTCAGATTTTGTTTTTTGCATTTCCTTTTTCTTTTTTTCACAAGGACCGTTAGGCCCAGCCTCACATACCTCTTTTTCCGTATATTCTTCATATTGGATATCCAAAAAATACGAAATCGCATCATGTGGATCTTTATCGGTGAGATCATTATCATAACGCGCCATATCAAAAGCGACAACCTCTTTCCAATCCACATTGAGTGCCATTGCTACTTCCATATACTTTTTCACTTGTTCTTCAGTTTTGCTGTCATCTTTTGTAATCGGTACAAAAGATGCTAAAATGACACACACCACAATAATCAACGACATAATGATAGCCGCGGGTAATCCAATCGCGGCTATTACTGACCCTACGATTTTTAACGTCGCCTTTTTTAGCAGTTTGGCAGCAGCTTTCGCTGCCGCCCTTCCTGCTTTTCCTGCCATTTTTACCATTTTCCCGCGCGCTTGCATCCCTTTTTTCTTAATAAAGTGAGAAGCTACATCTTTTAAAGGGTTACTTTTTTTCTGTTCATTTGGATCGTTAGGATTTTGACTCATAGACTTGTCACACCATACTTTCCATTTTCATGACTTCTTCTTCTTCGCTGTGCTAAACGAGGGTTTGGCGCAAATGGAATCAGATTTTGCGGGTCATGTTCTGATAAATTCAGATGCGTCTCTGTACGAACAACTTCGTCCTGTGTATGTGTTACTAAGATTTCCTCTCTTGGCTTAATACTGCTATCCTTTACTTCACAACTTCTTTCAATTCTTTGGTTTGTTTGTAGACGTGTATCACCTTTTCCAAATGGAGAAACACGTGAAACCGTACCATCCGTTGTCGTCGCAACCATGTAACTACGATCTCTTTCTACGACCATTTGTACATTCTGATATCCACCTTGATCTAAATCAGACATATAGAAGTGACCATTGTCCACCTTATGATTTACTGTAAGTGGCGGTTCACTAAATGCTGGTTTCTGTTGTAATGGTCTAAGATTTTGATTTCCTACTAATTGATTTGGATTTACATTAATCGAGCGATTAATACTGATTTTGCCACCACTTGAATCTTGTATATAGGCTGGCGAAGCTTTCGTACCATTCCGGTACTGTGTTAACTGTCCATCCGAGATATTTAAATCCTGATATACCATTTGGCCAGAGCGTATGCTACTATCTCCACTACCATAACGAGATACAACTTGCGTCATACCACTGGAATCTTTTGCTTCAATCCACGATTTATTATTTGTAGTAACAAGACGTACTGCACCTTTTGCAACCGATTGCGCGCCTGTATGATCTGTTGTCGTCGGTACCATCTGTTGAATTTCCTGAATCTCTTTTGCTTCTGTACGAACTGCACTGTTATACGGATTATATTTACTTACCATACGCGCAGTTGCTTGATAAGCACCTGCACCACCAATAACACCTGCGGCGTAACTTAAGCCTTTTGTCACATTGTAATGGCGTTCTGCTGCATTCCCACCTAATGAAGTATTGACAGCAGCATTGGCCCCACTTATCACTCGTTGTACTGCATTTCCTCCGGATTGTTGTACAGCACTTGCGGCACTATAATATGCATTTGATACCTTACCAATGCTATCCGCAAACATAAGGCTTTTCGTACCTTCCATTACACTCATGCCAAGCTTTGTACTTTGCTGTGTCATACGTCCCACTGCAGAAGTTGGGATAGACATTTTACCAGCACTTTGAGCAATACTTGCTACACTTGTTGATGCATCTGTATACGAGCGTTCAACTTCAGAAACGGAGAGATTTCCTGCACGTGCCATACTCGCTTGTGTTTGCGTCGCTGCGTATACAGCTTTATTGATTGCCCCCCCTGTCGCAACGCCATGTGAACGAACACCTTGAATCGCACTAGTAATTCCAGAACCTACTTGTTGGCTCACTGTTCCAAGACTTTCATGACCTTTTAAACCTTTCGTTAATTCAGAAGCAAAGGCACCCTTATTAATATACGATTGATTATGTAGACTCTTACCACTCGTATCTTTTGCCTGTACGGGCATCGCTCCCGCTTGTACTGCCGCTTGTTGTGCGACTGCTTTAAATTCATTTCCTTTTTCATTTAAGTGAGACTGCCAAGCTTGCTCTTTTTGTGGTTGAAACATAGTTGGAGACAACTTTTTCATAAAGCTTGCCTGTTGTTCTGCTGCATAGCCCTGTTTAAAGGATTCTGTAGAGGCTTGAACCAGGTTCCCAACATTACTTACTTGTTTTGCTTTCTGGCTTCCAGTTCCACTTGTCAAACCGTGTGTTTTCACACCGTTGACTGCCTTCTGAATGCCTGCCGCACTAGATATACCCATTGCATTTAAGCCAAGATTTTTTTGTAACTGTTGTGATAAATGAGAAGCGAAAGCTTCTTTATTCGCATAGTTTGTACCGTCTTTTTGCTGTACAATACCAGCTGATTCCGCCGCTTGTTGTGCATAATTTTTAAATCCTTGTACTTTTTGATCTAAATGCTTATTCCATGCTGCTTCTTTTTCTTGTTGCGGCATATCTGCAGGGAATTGTTTCATGAATCCAGCCTTATGGTCTGCACTATACGCTTTCTTAAATGCAGCAGTAGAAGCACCGACAAGAGCACCAACCTGCCCCATATTTTGATGACCACTCTCTAACGTTTCTCCTTTCACACCCTCAACCGCTTTTCCGACTTTTCCTAATGCAAGTTGAGAAGCAAAAGCATCTTTATTCACATAGGACTTATCAAACAAGTTATTTCCTTGCTTATCTTTTGCATCAACTGGCATTGCACCAGCTTTAGTAGCCGCCTGTTCTGCATGATTTCTAAATCCTTGTACTTTTGAGTTTAGATGATCATTCCATTTTTTCTCTTTCTCCTCAGCCGGCATACTTTCTGGCAGTTGACTCATAAACGTATCTTTATGGTCTGCCTCATATCCTTTTTGGAATGCATTTGTTGCTGCATTGACTAAATCTTTAGCGTTTCCATATGGAGTAGCGTTCTTCTTCATACCTTGTAAATCTTGTTTACGCTGATTTTTAAAATGAGACATTTGATCACTATTGGTTTTCGCTACTTTTTTAGCAATTTCTGCATCGGAAGCACCAGGAAATACTTGTTTCAAACGACTCGCAACGGCAGAATCCGGATTATCTGCTTTCCAATTTTCAAAATCTTTTGTAGCTAAATCCTGTGTGATATCTTCATCGGTTAGTTCCGGATAAGATTCGCCATTTAGATTTGAATACGTGTCCGCACCCTTCTTTACACTCGAACCAATATGTTTACCTAAGGCTACAGCTCCTTCGCCGACTGCAGCAACACTTCTACCAGCCACTGCACCAGGAGCAGCACCTAATGCACTGCCAACTTGCGAGCCTGCTACCATCGCTCCTGGTCCAAGACCTGCGCCTGCCGCCATGCCTGCAAGTCCCGTAGCCGCTTTACCCATTGAACTTCCAATTTGGCCCGCTTTTAACATACGAGCTGCACGAGATGTTGTACCTATATCTGTCCCTAAATTCGCACCTAATGCATTTTTGGGATTATCCGCATCCTCTTTTGCCCCTTCTTTATTCTCTTTATCATTAGGTTTCGCTTTCGAATTACGGTAGTCATCACGAACACCTTTAACCAGCCCAGCTACACTCGCCAAGGCACCCATCCCCATCATCGTACCGGCTCTATGAATACCACCGGATGCATTGGTGCTAAGACCAATAAAACTTTTCACAATCTCACCTACTGGGATAAACATAGCAAGTAAAAATAATTTGATTAACGGACTATTTGCTGATCCAATTAAGGAAATAATGAGCCATAAGGTAATCGCATGAATTGCTTGTACGAACACCGCCCCCATAAATTCTCGAATCCAGTATAACGTCTGTTGTTTCTTTTGTGGAAATAGCCACATACCTACCATTAAAGGACCCATTAACATTAAGATATACAGTGATACCGCGCGCATTAAATAGTAAAAGTTTGCCCAAACGATGAGTCCGGCTTCTATAAACAAACCAAATATAATAAACATATAGTCATTTTCATGGCCTTGCAGAGAAAGCTCTGCAATCGTTAGTCCAGCTCCACCGAATCCAGGCTGTAAAAATTCGGTACCCTTATCCGGGTCAAAATTCCCACCATTTACTCCATTGATAGCGTCTCTGAACTCTACTATTACCCATGAATTGATATCAAATATGAGAGTATAGAAGTAATCTAGATGCCAAAGACAAATCGAGATAATCATTAAATCTTTCGCATACTCTATTAATGCCGTTCGATTATTTGGATTAATGGCTGTCGCTGAATATTTTGCAGCCGTAATCACTACACTGACGAGGACACAAAAAGCAACTAACTTAAACATGACAGGCATACCTGTGTCTAATACTTTGGTTAGAGAATCACCCGTAAATAAGAAATCTAAGTTTGTCCCTTTTCCTTCCGTTCCCTTTCCTCCAAACGCTAAGACTGGAAGAGTATCCAAAGTTGCATAAACCGGACTAAGAAACGCCTTCACTAAAACAATAATTAGGCCTCCGACCCACTCTACTATTTTCTCAAGCATATTTTCACCTTCCTTTTCAGAGGTACGCTACTATCCTGCGTACCCTTGTACTTTCTTCATATTATTTAAAAGCTCTTGTAGTACAGCTTCATTTGATTCAATGAACATCATTTCTTTGTCTGATGGATCTGTTTGAATCCAAACCGAACTATCTCCTACACGGAAGATTCCTTCTCCTTTTCCTGGGTTGTTTAGAATAATATCAAGCTCTCCAGCAGTTAAGTTAAAGTTCTCCTGGATTTTTTTCTTATCAATCTTATTTTGTTCTAAGAAGAAATAAGAGAAAGTAGATTGCAAGATACCACGTGCTTTTACATTTTCTAAAATACGAACAAAGTCCTGACTTGCCCAACACATACCGGCATTTCTTTTACGTGAACGACGTGCTACTTTTTCCAAGAAGTTAACCGTTTGTTCATAATCGATAAACTGCCACATCTCATCAACATATAATACTTTTCGCTTGATAGCGTGTTCTGGACTCTTAATCCAATGCTCCCAGATATAGTTCAGAATAACGTGGAAAGCGATTGGTTTTAAGAAGCCTTCTTCTAAATGACTAATATTAAAATTAACAACACGTGACTCATTTAACTGTGTTTCCACACCTCGACCAAAATGACTTTGTCCATCAAATAATGGTTTTGAACCATCGCGTAAAAATGGACGAATCGCGGCAATTAACTCTTCTGCTTTCACATCGTCTCCATGATGTTCTACTATGACATCATAGATTTCTTTTAACTCTGGCTCTGGCTTTCTCACCTGAGACTGAATTAATTGTCCATCCACCTTTTTCACTTCATCTGTATATAAAGAGGATGGATGTAAGGTAATACCATGTTTATCAAACACTTCACGAATCGCGTCTTCTAGCATTGTACGCTGGAATACATTTAATCCTGGTTGATCAAAGTCTTGCCCACGAATAATAATGTCAAAGAATCCTAGTATTTCATTGATTTTCTCTAAAATCGGCACAAACCTTACATACTTCACGCCATCACGCTCTACAAGTTCTTTCTTATCATATTGTTCAAGCGCTTCTAGCTCTTCATCTTTATCTGTAATTTGAAGTTCTGTTACTGCAATTGCACAAGGGTTAATAATGATATTACTTTCTGGTGAAATATTTAAGTTAATACCACCTAGACGTTTTGTAATTTTTACGAATTCTCCCTCTGGATCAATAATCATTGCATGCGTATCTGCAAGTGACGTTTCACGAGCAAGCTTCATTTTTAAAAGTAAACTTTTCCCGGAACCTGAGATCCCTGTTACACCAATGTTATAGTTTGGGGGACGATAATCTGCATTACCAAATGAATTCAAAAATTCTACTTGCCCAGTAATTTTATTCTTTCCTATCGGTATCCCACCATTAAACCTTCCGGAACCAGACACAAAAGGTGCAAATGTGCATAACGCACGTCTATCGATATTTCGATAGGTATCTTGCAGTGTATTTGGTGCCCCTAGCGGCATAACAGCTTTCAAACCACTCTTCACACGATTCCAAGTACTCGCTATCTTAAAGTGAGATGCTTGCATTTCATCTTCAATATACTCACATAAAACGTCCAATTCTTTCTTTGATTCGGCATACGCAACACCCATTGTACTTACCATATAGGAGTCGTTTTCATTGAACTGGATTTCATCCATTAAATTGTTCGTATCTTGAATTTTTGCGTCTAAGTCTTTCTCTTGGTCAATGTTTCCACGTGTACGTTGGAAAGAAAGATTCGAACGTAACATCGTCAGCTGCATATCTAATGATCGCATTGCTTTGGCTTTTGGTTCTTTATGAATATCGATCATTACATCTACTTCCCCAGCTGAAGTTAACATGTTGAGCCAATTGGTTTGCATCATACGCGGGTATCCATCACGTGGAATATAAAACGGACGAAAGAACGTATTACTTCCTAAAGATTGTTTAATTACCCCATAATCTTCTGCATCAATTTTCATTCCTTCTGGAGCAATAACATCAAACACTGTTGTTTGATTGTCTAATTGCGTCAGTACTTCCTCTTCTTCAAACTCTTCCTCCTCTAGCTCCAATTCATCCATCTCTTCTGCTTCTATTTTTTTCTTTTTCCCGAATAACTTCATGTTTACGCCACCCCGTTATTTGATTTTTCTGCTTTTTCTTCCGCTAGCACTTTCTTCATTAACTCTAGTTTTCTTTCATTTGTTTCCCCTGTTGAATAGAGGGAGAAATTCTCGTTTTCAATTAAGTCCTGGAAACGAGCTTTTACAGCTTTACGACGGTTAAATGCTACGTATAAAAGTTCTATTAATTTATCTTTCGTTAACATTTCTACATTAATTTTTGCTTTCGATAATAAATTTCGAGAAGCATTATAACGACGATATAATTCGTTAAACGCTTTATCTACAATCTTTTCTTCCAATTCTTCCTCTGTATCAGCTGTAATCGTACTAATATCCACCTTATATGGATAAATTAAATAACGCTTTTGCTCATATCGAGGTTGCGAACGTTGCCAGTACTCTAAGTTATCGATAACTTCTTGACCATATAGTACTGTCTCTGGTGTAAGGTCCTTCGCACCTTTTATTGTTTCTGTCATTTTTCGTACTGGATCTGTTAAATCTACGAATTTACTTTGGATGTATACTTTTGTATTAAACTCTAATGTTGTTAACCAAGATTCAATTTTGATATCAATTGCCTCTTGTTCCATATTTGATAGTAAGTAATAGTTAACTGGATGTGCTTCCGCAATTAAGATAAATGTTTCATCATGATAACGAATCATATGATTATCAATTTCCTTAACGTCTTCTACAAAAGCGCTAAAGAAATCAACATTATCCTCATCAATTTCGGATTCAGCAAACATATTCTTTTTATTTTTCTTTCCGTTTTTTTCAGCAGTGTGTTTCTCTACTCCACCTTGATTTTTCCCCTTTTTCTTAGACCCAAATAGCGGTTTTCCGTTCATTTTTCGATAAAAGAAAAATCCTACAATGGCTATCGCCGCAAAATATATTATTTCCAACATTTATAAATTCTCCTTTGCCCATGTAGTTGGCTCGTACCCTTTTCTCCACTTCCCTTTTTCGGAACGGCTACGCATTTTGATAAGGAAATACTTATCTAGATACATGTGTTGTTTTTCTTTATAAGTAAAAGCAAACGCTATTACACCTACTACCGTTGGTATTGCTAAAATTAAGCAAATAAAAAACGCTACTACCGCATCAAAAGGTGCAAATAGCCGCCAAAAGAATGGAACATATAAATAAAGGGATGCCCCGCCACCTAATAGATAAATCAATTGGCGTTTACTTAATACACCTAGCAACGTTTTTTGTTCCGAAGTCATGTCAACAGGAACAGTTACTTTTCTCATTTTGTTTCCTCCCTTGTATAAGAGAAGCTCTCCCCAAATAGAGGAGAGCTTCTACAAACTCTTATGTTAGATTGTTGCAACCCAAGCAGCGATGTCGTACGCTTTGATCATGACAAAGCCTCCAATTGCCGCACAAGCTAAACCAACCATAGCTTGTGTACGGTTTTCAGGGTTCTTCCCTTGCGCACCAGAAAGTTTAATAGCTGCGAATACAACACAAGCAACTACCCAAATACTACCAAAACCAATTAATGTTTTTACAAGGGTATTCATACTATTTTGGACAGTTGCAGCATCGCCTTTACCGCCATTACCACCAAGACCCTTCGTAAAACTACTTTTTGCCAGTAAGAAATCTCCTACTGATGTTGTCATAAGTTTTGCAGACAACCAATTCAACATAATTCCTGCACCTCCGGATGTTTTTGCTCGCAAAACGCAAAAAGACCCCAATACACGCACACGTCCCCTAAGGACATGGCGCATATTGAGGTCTTCTCTTATATGCGAACTGATTAATTTTATATTTTATTGTAAAATCATATTACGTTTATATTATAGCAATACGATTTTAAAAATACAACCCTTTTATTTACACCTTTATTACTTTTTATCCTCTTGGCTTGGATCGTACCATACCATTTGAATTTGAAAAATATCACTATCCTTAAGACCTAAAACTTGCTTAAACAGACTATAATTTGAAGAGGATACTATGTTCAATATAGCACGTAGTATCCTCTTTTTTCTTACATAATATATCCCATAATCAGAGCTTAAAAAAATAGTCTATTATGTATAAAACGTGAAAAGAAGTTTCCTACTTGTTCAACAACCGGGCCATTTTATGGAATAACACTTATTGAGCTAACTGGGGTTGAAGAAAGAATGTTATAATAAATTTTATTATTTTACTGTTTTGCATTGGAGGCCCTTAACTTGGAAATTAGAAAGGCAAGTAAAGAAGATATAAAGGACGTATCAAGAGTTTATGTTGATAGTTGGAGGACTACTTATCGTAGTCTAGTACCTGACGATTATCTGGACGAATTATCGTACGAAGATACAGAAAAAAGATGGATTGATTTTTTAAATAACGAAAATGAACCTTTTATTTATGTCGCGATTAATGATACGGGGAAAATTATAGGTTTTGCATCAGGTAAAAGTATTAATGAGAAGAATTTTGATGGAGAACTATATTCGCTTTATCTCTTACAGGAATGTAGGGGATTAGGTGTTGGTAGGCAGCTTGTTTCAGCTATTGCTAAGCATTTTAAAGAAAAAGGTATTTATTCTATGATGGTTTGGGTAATGAAACAGAATAAATCTGGACTTGGTTTTTATGAACGTATGGGAGGAAAAGAATATATTCATAGGACTAGTGAGTTTGGAGGAACAGTAGTAGAGGATGTTGCGTATGGTTGGAAGGAGATCTCAGAATTATGTGTTGAGTAAGAGTAACAAAGATTTACACGCGTGTACCTTGTTTATTAACGGGCGCGATTGTGGAACATGAAGTAAAAGGGCGATACATATTAGTCATGTCTAATATGTATCGCTCTTTATTTTTTATGACTTTTTACAATTTAGGTCTTGATAAACATTCATTTCTTCTTTCAATGAGCGCGATGGTTCGATTTTTATTGATTTCGTACTTTTGTCCCTAAGTGTATATACATGTACATAATAGGCTTCTTCTCTCTTTTGCATAATATAATACCTCTAACGACTTTATTTGTAATATTACACCTCTTAAATATGTAAAAATTACATAGTAAGTATATAATTATTCTTTCTCTTAAAAAAGGGAATTTAAAGAAACAACTTCGCTTCTTTTTATATTTCTTTTCGCATTTCTAAATGCTACCTCTCTAGGGTTAGCTATTATTTCATTACTACATAAAATAGATCGCAACACATCGTATATTTTATGTAATTCACTTTTATTTACCTTGTCTATCATTCCATGTAGCATATCCCTGGTTACCTTCATATATATTTCATCTTTCTTCGCATATATTCTCTGAATTTCATTATAGCGTATTGAATTTTTAATCACACATCGTTTCTTCTGAATGGTACAATATAGAAAAAGGAGACTTATTCATGGGTGACTTAATCAGTGATGTATTGGGAGGCCTCATTATGTCCATTCCTTCAAAAAAGGAAAAAATGATTCGTAAAAACTTTAAGTTATTGAAAAAAGAAACGTGGTTTAAAGAGATTGAACAAAGATACGGTAGATTAATGGTATTTAACCATTCCATTAGAGAATTTGTTAAAAAAGAGGATCTTGAGGCAATCTTAAAGGATGTTAAGAAGACTAATGAATTTCGTTATGAATTAGAGGGAATCCTAAAGCAAGAAAAAATATAGTCGTAATCACAAAATGGGCATCAATCAAAAATAAAAAAACAGGTAATTTTTTGTAATCACAATTACCTGTTTTTTATCATGTATATTTACTCTTTACTTTTTAAAATCATATTAACCTCTTCAATACTTAATTCAGCCGCTTCTGCAACCTTCTCTATAGGTAACCCTACTTTAATCATATTTTGAATTAGTTGTATTTTGGCTTCTTTTGCACCTTTTTCTTCTGCTGTTTCTATTTCTGATACTCTATCTTTAATTGCTTTTTCTCTAGCCTCATATAAGCGTAAAAAGTCTTTATCGTTACTTAAACGCTCCCAATCCTCTATTGCTTTTTTCAAAACTGGATCTTTTTCCATTGCTATCGCCTCCAGGATTGTTGTTAATCTCTCATCCTCATGCGCAGGAAATAATAATAACCAACGCGCTAAAGAGTCTTCCCATGGATTCATTCGTTCTCTTTGCCATTCTTGAATCACTTTTGGAATTTCAAGAAAATGCAACTGCATATTTTCGGTAATGATACGCTTAGATTTTTTGTTCATCACTGTATTAACATTATGAAACTCTTGCTCTTCTGGAAATAGAATGAAATCTACTATGTTAATACAAATGGTTGGTCTTAATTCCGTGTACTTCATCCCTTGAGTCATTTGGGAATAATACATGCCTGACCAATAGAACAAAGAGCGCTCTATCATATCTTTTTTGTCTCGAACTTGAATCTCTATATTAGTTTTTATACCATTATTTAGTGTAGCTCGCAAATCTAAAATAGACAATTTATCATCCTTCTGCTCTCTTGGAAGATGCGGATCGTCTAAATGCAAAGATGTAATTTCTTCATTAATAGATGATTGTAGTACCGCGTTAAGAAACCCAATTAATATATCTTCATTTCCTTCTACTCCAAACAAACGCTTAAAAGCATAATCAACTCGTAAATTTACTAGATTTTTTTTCATAGATGTATTCATATTCTCTTCTACCTTTCTTTTAGTTAATTTAAATCCTCTGTGTAATTGGATATAAGAAAAAGATAGAATTACAAACTCTATCTTTTTTAATCTATCTATTTATGAAAATATCAACCTACTATATTGTTTCATTACAACAAAGTCTTATACTAACATGTTTTTAAACCTTGATAATTACGGCCCTTAAGAGAAAATAATTACAAGAAAGTTGTAAACTAATGTATTTCCTTTAGGAATGCATACTACCTTAATTATTACAAGAAAGTTGTGGACTATCTTACTAAAATAAATTATTAAAAATTTATACAATCACACTTAATAATTGAGCATAAATAAAGAGTGTGTTCTGAAAAGGATCAAAACACACTCTTTATATTTTTTTTTGTAAAACAAAAGTGCTGAGCAAAATGGGGTATCTTTCTATCTATATGGGGTCACCATATCAAAAAAGAAAATTGTACGTTTAGACACATTTCAACCGATTCCTGTACGTTAAAGAATCGGTTTTTATTTTTGAATGACATTTGTAAATAAGATTAACTAATAAAATTACTTCCATAGTATAAAATAAACTTAAAAGGAGTTTTATGAAATTTTTAAAATATGTATTCTTTGTAGTTGGATGCACCTGTCTACTATCACTTTGGTATGCTATCTTTTTTCTGTAAAGAGAAGTAAAAAGAAAAGTTGTTCCAGAAATTAGATAGTGTATTTCAATAAAATAATATAACTTGAAGAAACACAAAGTGTTTTTACTTCTGTTTTTCTTCAAGTTTTCGTTTGTTAATAGATTGATAAAGAGAGCCCTGTGATATTCCAGTTCCTTCTATGATTTCTTGGATGGAATATTGGTTACTATCATATATACGTAGTGCAATTGAAAGTTTTTCTTTTTCTAGTTTTGGTCTCCCTATTTTATTTCCCGTATTTTTACTCTCTTCTAATCCTTCTTTTACTCATTCAGCTTCAATCATTCTGATTTACACCCAACGATTGAAGCTGAATATTCAATTCCCTTTACATTTGCTTTTGTTCGATATTGTACTACAACTTCTAAACCTTTTGAACGAAACTTTTTTACAACTTTATCTAAGTCCTTTTTTAAATTCTGACGACTCCCAGATCTAACTATTTCAATTTCTATAGTTTTCACAGTTACACCTCCTAAACAAAATGGTACAAATTTATTGCGTTCACTATCACTTTGTTCTTCTTTACAATACATTTAATCTATTAAGATTCAAAAATTTTACAACAAAAGAGTGGCTCCGTTTAGAACCACTCTTTTCACCTATTTCTTAACTTCATCCCAATTATAATTGAATTCTTCACCAAAATCACTTGTAACAATCCCTTTGTCCGATGAACGTTGCAAGTAAGAACTGTCCATTTGATAGAGCGATGCTGCAGCTCCACTTTGCAACGAGGGGGCACCATATCAAAAAAAATAAAATTGTACGTTTAGGCACAAAATTGACATATTTTGATTAGCTTCCTTTACGTTAAGGGATTAGTTTGTATATTTGATGAGATGTGCGAGACAGGTGTATATTTAGGATAATCTAATATTTCCCATTCGAATATGATAGAATAGAAGTATATCAAAAATGGAGGAATAACAAATGAACTCAAACACAAAACAGTTTATTTATGATATCCAGCAAAGAAAGAACAATTATATAGAAAATGTATTAATAGCAATACAACACCCTAAAAAAGAGCAATCTGAACAGGTCATTCAAAATATAGTAGAGAAGATGGATATGATGATTAGTTTAGTTACTACTTACATGGCTATTGAAGCAGAATCTATGAAAGAATTAAAAGAGCTTCAGAAAGAAATTATTCATGCTCAAGCATATATTCAAAAACGAAAACTTGAAGAAACACAGAGATAAAACCCTGTGTTTTTATTGGGTCGTCTATGACGCCAATCTGTTATAAATTAGATGTAATTTGATTATTGTTTTGGCATAATCCATACAATTTGTTGAATGCGTACAATATATGGCACCGTATCTTCAATGAGCAAATGATCTGGTTTCACATCTTTTAACTTTCCTCTTACATTACCTCTTACAGTTTCAATAACCACCTGTTTCCCAATTACTGATTGTAATGTCTGATATACGTAGGGATTGGGTGCACTTACCATATGTTGTTCACTCAAGTCATTTCCTTCCAAATAACTCATTCTATAAGACTCCTTTCTAACTTGTATTCTTTCTCCTAATATATGATATAAATCTTATAAATATGCTAGAAGGATAATTCATTATAGGAACGGAAATAACATTTTAATAAAGTACGGTTTCTATTTCTAAATTGCTAAAAAATTATTTATATAAAGTTACTTTTAGGATATGTATCATTTTAAATACGCCCTTTATTAGAATAGTGCTCATACTTTTTTTGAGATTCTTTCGTAATACGTGCGTTAAGTAAAATTGCTAACAATAAAAACACTCCATATTTTCCCCCTGTAGCTCCTATGATAATCACACTACAACAAACAAGTACAATTAATAGGATAAACGAAACTAAATACATACGATCATAATTCTTTGACATCTTCTCGTATTTTATGCGTTCTTTCCTTGCATCCATCTAAATTCCTCCTTTAAATTATCCATTTCACTCTCAAATAAATCTTGCCCTTAAAAAGGAAACAATATATCGTTTTAAATAATTAGTTTGTTTTTTTATCAACTAATGTATATAACGTAAAAAGAAATCCTACCAATATTAAGCTTTCCACCATGATAATCCCGACCCTCTCCTTCCTTTTAACCTCAACATATCAGATAAAAGTTATGTATATCCCATATTAGCTGTAGCAAACAAAAAGGATCCTCCCTTCTCTTAAAGGCTGATCCTTTTCTTCTTGCATGCAACTATTTTTAGCTATTCTTGATTAATTAGAATAACAGCTGGTCCATCTACACGAATCCCACCAACTTCAATTTTTTCATAAGGCTCAACTGTAATAGAAATGATCCCTTCTCGCTTCTTTAATTCATTACTTAATTCTTTTGTTAACATTTTTTTCATGTGTGCACTCCTTCTTACTGCTTAATTTACTATTGGTATGTAATTAAAATTAAAAATGGTTTCCTGGTCTGGAAACCATTTTTTGTAGTTGACCATATGGTGCTACCAGTTCGTTTATCAATTTTACGTAAAGAAGATAAACAATTACTATTCACTGTCTCAGTAGATGTAAGAAACTCTTAAAGATAGCGGTGAGATTAATTGTTTTTTCTTCTAGAAATAATGACTTAGATAGTATATTACCTAAAACAATGAAAGCCCTACCT
>NZ_NJGF01000050.1:0-28306 GCF_002209985.1 Bacillus sp. K2I17 | reverse complement strand
AGAAGTGTAACATCCATGTTTGTTCATGGTCTTTTTACACTGTCTACCTTAAGGGGATAATATCAAATTGAGTGTCTTTTCATTATCTTTTGCAAGCCTCCACGTCAATGCCAGCAGCTAGTAATTTCTTTTCGCCATCTTGTTCAATCATTTTTTGTAATTTAGATAGGAAAGAATCAAAGTTTGTATGCTTTGCTACTTGGAATGTCATTTTATGCTCAATTGGTAGCCACGTATCAATATCAGCTTCGTTATGCTGAATTTTCACCTCAAGCTTATCAAGTGCGTTAGCTACTTTTGCTTCGTACGTTTCTTTCGCTTCAAACTCCATCCATAAATCATATAATTCCTCACCGAGAGAACCTTTTAATGTTCGTTTAATATTTAAAATGGCTTCTTGCTCATTTATTTGTTTTTGTAATTGTAATTCATGACTATTCATTGTATCAAAAGCAGGAATATCACCAGCTTCAGCTTCGACTAGGTCGTGAATAATAACCATTTTAAGTAATTTTTCAATATTTACTTTTTGAGCTAAATAAGGCTCAACTAAAATGGCCATTAGAGACATGCGCCACGTATGTTCAGCAACACTTTCTTGACGCCCGTTAGAAAGCCAGCTATGTCGCATTTCGTATTTTAATTTTTCTGCTAGTGCAATGACTTGTAAAATGTTATGTTCCATCGTGATCCTCCTCATATTTCCATACTATAATTTTAATATGGAAATGAAATGTGTCAATTTTATGAGTATATTGCGATAAACAGATGATAAGCGTATAATACTTATTATATGTGAAAACGCATTATTAAAATAAAAAAATGTTTTATAAAAATGAAAAGGAAAGGGCAGGAATATGGGAGACGAAAATCAAGGATTTGCTAGACCACAAAGAAGAAAAAGGAAGTTTGACATTTCTAGCCCAGTCGGCATTATAGTAGGTTTTGCTATAGTGATAGCGGCAATTATGATTGGCGGCGGCGGAATAAAAGCTTTTAAAAACTTTTTAGATATTTCATCTATTTTAATTGTCATAGGGGGAACTACAGCGACAATTGTTGTGGCATATCGATTTGGAGAAATAAAAAAATATACGAAAAGCATTTTTACTGTTTTACATAGAAAAGAAGAAAATTTAGAACAGTTAACGGATTTATTTGTTGATTTTTCTAAAAAGTCTAAAAAACACGGCCTACTTTCTTTAGAAGTTGATGGAGAGCAAGTAGACAATCCTTTTATTCAAAAAGGAATTCGATTAATGTTAAGTGGTTACGATGAAGATGAATTAAAAGAAGTGTTAATGAAAGATGTTGAAACGGAAGTGTATGAGTTAAGAAAAGGGGCAGTATTATTAGATAAAATTGGCGATTTCGCTCCAGCTTGGGGCATGATAGGAACTTTAATCGGTCTTATCATTATGCTTCAAAACTTGCAAGACACATCGCAAATTGGTACAGGGATGGCAGTTGCGATGTTAACGACATTGTATGGGTCAGTACTTGCAAATATGATTGCAATCCCTCTTGCTGAAAAAGTGTATCGTGGTATTGAAGATTTATATACAGAGAAGAAGTTTGTTATTGAAGCGATTTCAGAATTATATCGCGGTCAAATTCCTTCTAAATTAAAGTTGAAACTCGATACATATGTATACGAAACAAAGATAAAAAAAGTAAAACGAGCAGCCTAATATTTCAAGGAGTGGTATGGTTATGATGAAACGACCGCAAAAGGGATCGCCTCGTTGGATGACGACTTTTACAGATTTAACGATGTTATTATTAACTTTCTTTGTATTACTAGTTGCTACATCAAAGCAGGATGCAGTAAAATTGTCAAAGATGCTTGAAAAGTTTAGTGACGTGGAGCAAGTAGATGCGAAAGTAATGGAAAATACAATACCAGATATTTCGCATGAAAAAAATGATGAAAAAATGGTCTCGAAAAAAAGAATGGATGAATTATATAAGAAATTAAAAGCATATGTAGATAATAACGGTATTAGTCAAGTGAATGTATATCGTGAGGATACAGGAGTAAGCGTCGTTATAGTAGATAATTTAATATTTGATACGGGTGACGCGAACGTTAAACCGGAAGCGAAAGAGATAATAAGTCAATTAGTTGGGTTTTTCCAATCAGTACCAAATCCGATTGTTGTTGAAGGGCATACAGATAGTAGACCTATTCATAATGACAAATTTCCTTCTAACTGGGAGCTGTCTTCAGCAAGAGCAGCAAATATGATTCACCACTTAATCGAAGTGTATAATGTGGATGATAAAAGACTAGCTGCGGTAGGATATGCAGACACAAAGCCAGTTGTACCAAATGATTCACCGCAAAATTGGGAGAAAAACCGTCGCGTTGTCATTTACATAAAAGAATAGTATATTATCATTTTAATAATAAAATAATGAAAATACGAAAATTCTTTTAAAAAAATATTAAATTTTATCATTTTATTTTGTATAATGAGTGAGAATGATAAGGTGAAATATTAAGATATATTTATACATAGAAGGAGAGAATTAAAAAGAATGGCACATAAAATTTTAGTTGTAGACGATGCGATGTTCATGCGAACGATGATTAAAAACTTATTAAAAAGTAATTCTGAATTTGAAATTATTGGTGAAGCAGAGAATGGAGTAGAAGCAATTCAGAAGTTTAAAGAACTTCAACCGGATATTGTAACATTAGATATTACTATGCCAGAAATGGACGGACTTGAAGCGTTAAAAGAAATTATTAAAATTGATTCAAGTGCAAAAGTTGTTATTTGTTCTGCAATGGGACAACAAGGTATGGTATTAGATGCAATTAAGGGTGGAGCAAAAGACTTTATTGTAAAGCCGTTCCAAGCGGATCGAGTAATTGAAGCTTTAACAAAAGTAGCAAACAGCTAATATAGAAGGGGTGCCACAAGGAATCTAAACATTGATAGCGGATATGCGTGTGGCCCCCTTTTTTCTTGCTTTAAAACACTAAATTGTTATACATAAATGAAATGTTTGTTAGACAGGTAGGGGATGAAAATGCAAACAGATCTATTAAATATATTTTTTGAGGAATCAGAAGAACATTTACAATCGCTAAATGAAAATGTGCTAACTTTAGAACAAAATCCCACTGATATGGATGTTGTGGGAGAAATATTCCGCTCAGCCCATACATTTAAAGGTATGTCAGCGAGTATGGAATTTACGGAAATGGCGGATTTAACGCATAAAATGGAAAACGTTTTAGATGAAATTCGTCATGGGAATATAGTTGTAAATGCAGAGATTATTGATGTGATTTTTGAGTGCATTGATAATTTAGAGAAGATGGTTGCAGATGTGCAACAAGGCGGAATGGGCAATATTGATGTAATTACAACTAAGCAGAAATTAGAAGCATTATTGAATGGCAATGTAGAAACTCCTGCGGAATATATTGAGCAAGAACCTATAAATAATGATGATGCAGTTTCGCATGAAGTGCATATAACTGTTGAGCAACATGCTATTTTAAAAGCAGTACGTGCAATTATGTGTATTGAAGCACTGCAAAATGTAGGTAATGTACAAGAAACAGTTCCAAGTATTGAAGAAATTGAAGCAGATGCTTTCGGTTTTGAGTTCACAGTATTTATGGATACTGATCAAAGTGAAGAAGAATTAAAACAAGTAGTGCTTCATGTTTCTGAAATTGAGAAAGTAGAAGTGAAGCAAGGACATACATTAAAAGAAGTAGTCTCGAAAGAATTGGGTACACAAGAAGCTATGCAGGAAGGTTTACAAGCGGCTACTCATGTGGAATCAACTAAAGAAGTATCGAAGCAATCTGCTAATGCTACACCTGCTAAAAGCGCTGCAAAAACGAAAAATGGTAAAGTGGAAAATCGTTCCATACGTGTTCAATTAGAAAAAATTGAAAGATTAATGAACATGTTTGAAGAAAGTGTAATTGAGCGTGGTCGTATAGATGAATTGGCACAAGCAATTCAAAACAAGGAATTAATTGAGCATTTAAATCGATTAGGTGATATTTCAAAAGATATTCAAAATGTACTATTAAATATGCGTATGGTACCGATAGAGACTGTTTTCAATCGTTTCCCGCGTATGGTACGTATGTTAGCGAAAGATTTAGGAAAGAAAATCGATTTACAAATTACAGGTGAAGACACCGAAGTTGATAAAATTGTTATTGATGAAATCGGTGATCCACTCGTCCATTTAATTCGTAATGCAATTGATCATGGGGTTGAAACTGTTGAACAACGTCGTGATGCAGGAAAAAATGAGACAGGTACGATTAAATTAGAAGCGTTCCATAGTGGAAATCATGTCGTTATTCAAATTACGGATGATGGAAATGGAATTCATAAAGGGAAAGTATTAGAAAAAGCGATTAAAAATGGTGTTGTAACAGAATCTGAGGCAAATAAATTAACGGACCGTGAAGTATTTGATTTGATTTTCCAACCAGGATTTAGTACAGCTGAAGTTGTATCAGACCTTTCTGGGCGTGGCGTTGGATTAGATGTAGTGAAACATACGATCCATAGTTTAGGTGGACACTTAATTATTGATTCTGAAGAAGGGAAAGGTAGTACATTTAGAATTGAACTGCCATTAACGTTGTCCATTATTCAATCTATGCTTGTTCAAACAAATGATAAACGTTATGCTTTCCCTCTTGGCAATATTGTTGAAGCAATTCGGATTAAAAAAGAAGACATCCAATCCTTACAAGGAAAAGATGTGTTAAATTACCGTAATCAAATTATTGAAGTGAAGCATTTAAGTACTGTATTTGGTGAGAAAACAGTAGATGAGGCGTTTGCGTCATATGATGGTCAAATGGTTCCTGTGTTAATTGTTCGTAATACACATCGCAGCTATGGACTTATTGTAAACACAATTATCGGTCAAAGAGAAATAGTCTTAAAGTCATTAGGTGACTTCTTTGCAGAGAGTTCTAATTATTTCTCTGGTGCGACAATTCTCGGTGATGGACGAGTGGTCCTCATTTTAAACCCAGAAGGTTTATAATAGGAATGAAGGAAAGCTCCCCACTTGTATACAATTGGGGAGCTTTTTGGTTAATCGTTACTAATCTAAAAATGGGAATAAATACATATTAACGTTTTATATAATAAGTTTGTTAAAATAAAATGAGAGTTTATATCATTTGATAGAAAAACAGAAATGAGGAGGCAGAGAAAATGCCTGAGCAACACACAAAAGGGGATACGAGCACAATTGTGCTAGAAAAAGAAAATGAGCATTTAACGCCTCAAGAATGTGATATTCTTGGCGAAATTGCAAATATATCATTTGGTTCAGCTTCGACTGTATTATCAACAATCTTAAATAGGCAAGTAAGTATTACTGCTCCTCGCATAGAATTGGTAGATTTATATGATTCAAGCGACGTCGAAGTTCCACACGTTGTATTAAACATTCATTTTACAAAAGGATTAGATATGGAAAACCTTCTTGTCCTTAAGCAAGATGTTGCATTATCCATTGCTGATTTAATGATGATGGGAACAGGTGAAGTGGAAGACGGAAAAGAACTTGGTGAATTAGAGCTAAGTGCTGTACAAGAAGCGATGAATCAAATGATGGGGTTCGCAGCTACATCTATGTCAGAATTCTTTCAAGATACAGTAGATATGTCTCCGCCGACAATTAAAGTTGTAAAGTTATCAGAAGAAATGGAGAAAATTTCTGAGATTGATGGGAATCAAACGATTGTTAAAGTATCGTTTGATTTAAAGATAGATAATCTTGTAAACTCTAAACTTGTGCAAATTGTTTCAGTTGAACATGCGAAACGAATGGTAAATAAATTAATGCAATTATCTGGTGGAGTAGAAGAAAAAGATGAGCCAGCAGAAATAGTGGAAACTGAGATTGTAGAAGAACAAGTTGAAAAAGAGCATTTAACACAAGAAGAGAAAGATGTCCTTGGTGAAATTGCAAATATTTCAATTGGTTCAGCTTCAACAGTATTGTCAACACTATTAAATCAGCCAGTTACAATTAGTACGCCCAATGTAGAATCAATCAATGTTCGTCATTATGACGGAGTACCAGTCCCGTTTGTTATTTTAAATGTTGATTTTGTTGAAGGGCTAAAGAATGAGAATGTATTCGTATTTACGAAAGATGTCGCTTTAACAATGGTAGATTTAATGATGATGGGAACAGGGGAAGTTGATCCAGAGAAGGAGCTTAGTGAATTAGAACTGAGCGGTATTAAAGAAATCATGAACCAAATGATGGGGCATGCTGCGACGGCGATGTCAGAAATGTTTCAAGAAAAAATGGACATGACACCACCAAATGTTAAATTCGTAACGTTAAAGGAAGAAATGGAATATTTGGGAGAGTCAATGAAAGTGGACGAACTCGTCCAAATTACGTTCAACCTTGAAATTGGCGACCTGCTTCAATCGAAAATGTATCAAATTTTACCGATTTCAGAAGCGAAAGAAATGGTAAGAAGACTTCTATATCCAATGGTGGAAGAGGAAGAAGAAATTGTTACGGAAGAAATTGAAGAAGAAAAAATTGTAGAACCTGTTGTGCAACCTATTGAATTTAAAGAACTAAAACAAATGGAACCAGTATACATGGATACATCCATCTTACAAAATGTAGAAATGAATGTGAAATTTGTATTTGGAAGCACAGTGAAAACAATTCAAGATATTTTAAGTTTACAAGAGAATGAAGCGGTTGTACTAGATGAGGATATTGACGAACCAATTCGTATTTATGTAAATGATGTATTGGTGGCGTATGGTGAACTTGTAAATGTAGATGGATTCTTCGGAGTAAAAGTGACGAAATCGCTATAAGTCGTTGAAATAGGAGTTTGAGTTAGTAGATGAAAAACGTAAAGTTTTTTCTAATGAGCTGGTTATTCATAAATGTGTGTTTGTTCTTCCCACTGCAAAGTCAGGCGGAAGAACAAATTGAGCCAGATCAAAAATTAAATGAAATGAATGTACAAGAAGAAAACAAAGAAGTTCAAGAGCAGCCAGAGCAAGTGGAAGTGAATCAAGGTAAAGAGCAACAACAAGAAGTAGCAAATGAACAAGAGGTCGAAAAAAAGATAGAGACAGATCAAGGGATTATTACAGTAAATAAGTCGGAATTAAAAGTTGGCGAAGAAGTGCGGGTTATTGTAGAGCCGAAAGAGCAAAATGTTCAAAGTATAAAAGGTATTTTGCGCTTGCCAAAAAACGGCGATCGGTATGAACAAGAAAGAATGCTATCGTTTAAATATGATGAGGAAACGAAGCGATGGATTGCTAACTACAAGGTCGAAACTTTTGATTTGCAAGGTGATTGGAATCTTCAGCTCATTCAAAGTTCTAAAGAAACTGAGAAAGAAGAGCTTATAGAAAATGAAGTGAAAGTCCCATTTATTCGTATAAATAATGACACGCCAACAATAGATAAAGAACTGCCGAAGTTGCATAAAGTTACTGTTGACGAGGCGAAAGAGAAGCTAATTGAACGGAAACAAGGCGATTCTATACGTGTGCGAGTGAAGGCGACAGACGGAGAATCAGTTGTGAAAGAGGTTCGTGTTACATTAAAAGGGAAAGAAAATAAAGAGATTACATTTTTATTAGATTACAATAAGCGCGACATGGAATGGCAAAAAGTATTTGAAATAACGGATGCGTTGCCAATCGGGACATACGAAATACTTGTAGAGATAGTGGATGCGGCCGGCAATAAACTGGTTGAAGAAAGTGAGTATATCGTTTCTATTTTGGAGCAAAAACCAGAAGATGATAAAAAGGTAGAAGAACGAGAGAATGAAGATAAATTAGAAGATAAGGAAGAACCTGAGAAAGAACCAGAGAAGCAGGAAGACTCAAAAATAGAGATTCCGCTCCTGGAAGAAAAACCGCCAGTTGTTCAAATTCCGAAGCAAGAAGAGAAAGTAAACGATCTTATAAAAGAGCCGCTGAAAGAGAAAGAAGGAATTACTTACTTTATAAAAGAGCCGTTGGGAAATCATAAGGAAGTAAGTGATGGAAAGGCTCAAAAAGAGAACAAAAGTAGAAATGACAATGGAGTCGTTTCGAAAAAGAAAGAACCAATAGAAGAACCGCAAAAGAAAAAAGAAGACAGTAGCGAACAAGGAGTACAAGCTTCTAATGTGTTTGCTATTATGTCAGGTTTATTCGTACTATTTTTAGTTTTAAAGAGTAATAAAGAATGGGGCTAATTATTTCATAGTAGTGGAGGCGCTTAGATGGAGATTAAACGTACGACAATTGAAAATAAGACGCTACAACCATTAAAACAGCCTGCAGCTATTTCGGAACATGAAATCCAGAAAGAACGAAAGCATAGTAATCTAGTGTTTACTGGACAGTCTAAGATTATTTCGAGAAATAGTGAAATAGGGATTTTACTTGCGAGTTTAGGTGATGGAAAGGTTATGAAGGAAATGCTTTCTAAAGAGATGGATACAGTATTACAACTCTTTAAAAAGTTACATACGTTATCTGGTGAAGGAAAGCAAACAGAAAAAGTATTTGAACAAGTAATGAGAAGTTTACAAGGGCTTGTTAAACAGGTGCATATAAAAGAACTTCCTTTGTTAGATGGAACGTATGATTTCGCAGAAGTACAACTATCATTTGGTAGAAAGGTACATATTCCGTTATTAGATGTAAGTGCACTCATTTCTAGAGTGGAAAGTGATTCTTCAGAAGGAAATATGAATTTAATGGTAACGGTTATTACTGCTTACATAACGAAATTGTCTAACGAAACTATTTTAATTAGCGTTATAGATCGCACTGCTAAAGAGCGGGATGTAAGTGTATGGAGAGCGCTCGCAGAAATGAATATGACACAATTATCACAGGCCCTGAAACACACGATGCAAGAACATAAATGGTCTATGACATTTCTTTTTCTCTTTGTATGGATTGTTGCTATTATTTTAATTCGAGTTATATAAAAAGGTCGTCACTTTACATTGTGACGACCTCTTTTATATTTTTTCGTAGAAGAATGTATCAAATCTCTGAAGATTATAACGTTCAGGTGTTAAAATTTGTTCGGTACTACCAACAAATAGTACGCCGCCTTTTCGTAAAGAACGACTAAACTTTTCATAAAGTTTTACCCTTGCTTCTTCAGTAAAGTATATCATTACGTTGCGACAAATGATTAAATCGTAATTTGTATCGAACGACTGCATTAACAGGTCGTGTTGTTTGAATGTGACGTTTTGCTTAATATTTTGATGTAATGAATATATATCATTCTCTTTTGTGAAATGACGCTCTTTCAAGTCGATAGGTAATTCTTTTAAAGAACGTTCTGTATATTGACCGCGTTTTGCAGTTTCTAAAATGTGAAAATCAAGATCTGTTGCTTGTATTTCAAAACGAAATGGAGCTAAATGCTTCGATAAAATTAAAGAGAGTGTATATGGTTCTTCACCGGCAGCGCAAGCGGCACTCCATACTTTTAATTTTCCGTTATTTTGTTCGAGTAATTTTGGTAGTGCTTTCGTCTCTAACGTTTGCCAACGTTCTTTATTTCTGAAAAATTCTGAAACGTTAATTGTAATATAATCAATAAAACTTAAAAATAAATTTTGATCAGTACGTAAATTGCTTAGAAAACTAGTGTAGTTCTCAAAGCCTTTTCTCGAAATAAAAGCATCGATTCTACGACGCATTCTATCTTGTTTATATGAAGCGATATCCATATTGAATTGTTGTTTAAAACTCGCGATAAAATGATCATAATCTTGTTCAATTATCATATTTATAATAGGCACAATAACGATATTGTGCCTCCCCCTTTACATCATACGGATTTTTTGTTCAAAGTTTTTTTTCATCTGTTTTTCATGTAAACCTGGTAAATCATAAATAACAGCATCAATTCCTGCATCTTTTGCAACGTCAACGGGAATGACAGATGTGTGCTTGTCCCCATTATAAAAACAGAGAACTAAATCGGTATCTTCGATTATTTGTTTTACAAAAAACATATAATCGGATCGGTAAATGGAGTCGGAAGGATGATCAAAAGCGACGTACTCGGCTCCGTGTTTTTTTAAGTAATCAACGACCTCTTGAAATTCATCTGTTAATGCTTGTAACGGCTGTAGCGTGTAAAGGCATAAATTTTGAGCGAGTCTTTCGTTTTCGATGAAAAAACGAAGAATCTCATTTTCGATAGATTTATAACATAATATGTAAATTTTATGTTTGTGAGCATAGTCAGTTAAAAATTTTTTTATTTCTTCTTGATCTAATGCTGTTAATTGATTTGAACCACAAAGAAAAATATTCATAGATTTGTGCCACCTCATGCTAAATTGTAACATATCTTTTATAAAAAATAACTGCAAAATATTAGTGTTCAGAGTATAATTATAAATAACTGGATTTTACGATTAAGTTTAGGAAGAAATAAAAAAATAAATAGGTGATATATATGCTGCGTTCGATCTCGCATAATCCAATTTTATCGCATATACCGCCTGCTACTCAAATGCCGAAAGAAGCAAATGTCAGGACAGGACTTGCATTTTCGGATAATTTGCATGCAGATCCGAAAAAAGATAAATTGCTAGAACAAATGGAAGCATTTGTCGATAACATTGGAGAAATTAAAGAGAAAATTGAAATGGAATTAACGCTTGATAATGTAATGGAATACAAAAATACAGTAAAATCATTTTTGAATTTTTACGTAGATAATGTATTGCAATATAAAGATGTCATGTCTCGTCATCCGCGTTACGGATATTCACAGAAAATGACGATTGTGAAACAGGCGGAAATGGGATTAAATGAGTTAGAAGATGTTATGAATTTAATTAATACGAAAACGGGACATTTAGAAATGTTAAATCAAATTGGAGAGATCCACGGTTTAATTGTAAATTTAGTCTTGTAAAAGGAAGGAAGCTATATGTACATACAATTATATGAAAAGCTTGTTATTATTCAAAAAGCGTATGAAAATATTCAAACGCTCGGAGAACAAATATATGAGAATTTGAAACATAAAAATGTAAATGCAGTTCAAAAATTGCAAGTAGAGCAATTGCAGTACATTGATGGTTTAAAAAAGTTATCAAGTTCATTTGAAGAAATGGTTGTTCAGTTTTGTAAAGAAAAGGGCGTGGAATCATTTCGTGTAAGTGCATTATTTTCGCATTTTTCTAACGAAGAAATTGAAAAAATGGAAGAATTACAAAAAAATGTAGCTGAATTAGAAGAGAATGTAAAAATGATTCTTTTGAAAAATCAATATTACTTAAACGTACTATTAAAAACTACAGAAAGTATTGTGGATTCCGTTTCTGAATATAATTTAGAGCGAAACAATAATTCACAAATCTTTATGAACGAACTATTGTAAAGGGGAAGTGAAACATTATGAGATTATCTGATTATAATACGCCGCTATCGGGTTTATTAGCGGCACAAATGGGATTACAAACGACGAAACAAAATTTATCTAACATTCATACGCCTGGTTATGTGCGTCAAATGGTGAATTACGGATCGGCTGGGGCAAGTCAGGGCTATTCACCGGAACAAAAAATAGGTTACGGTGTACAAACGTTAGGCGTTGACCGTATTACAGATGAAGTGAAGACGAAACAGTTTAACGATCAATTATCTCAACTCTCTTACTATAACTACATGAATTCGACTTTATCACGTGTAGAATCTATGGTTGGAACGACAGGGAAGAATTCATTATCTAGTTTAATGGATGGCTTCTTCAATGCCTTTCGTGAAGTTGCAAAAAATCCAGAACAACCAAATTACTATGATACATTAATTTCTGAAACTGGGAAGTTTACAAGTCAAGTAAATCGTCTAGCGAAAGGCTTAGATACAGCAGAAGCACAAACGACAGAAGATATTGAAGCGCATGTCAATGAATTTAATCGTCTTGCTGGCAGCTTAGCGGAAGCGAATAAAAAAATTGGACAAGCAGGTACACAAGTGCCAAATCAACTTTTGGATGAACGTGATCGTATCATTACAGAAATGTCTAAGTATGCAAATATAGAAGTGTCTTATGAATCTATGAATCCTAATATCGCGAGTGTTAGAATGAATGGTGTTTTAACAGTAAATGGACAAGATACATATCCACTTCAATTAAATAAAGAAAAAGAACCAATGACTGCTGAAATTTACGGTTCGGAAATTCCTTTAACTAGTGGAGCAATCCAATCAGCGATCGATACGAAAGCGAAGATTGCTAGTTATAAGAAAAACCTTGAAGAATTAATGATTTCTGTAAAGAATGAAGTGAACACAGAAATGGGAAAAGAGTTCTTTGTGGAAGATCAAGCGAAAGATATGAAATTAAACCCTGAATTTGCAAAAGATGTTTCGAAAATGAAAATATCAGCTGAAACAGCAAATAAACTAGCAGCAATTACAGATGGAAAGTATAAAGAAGGTCTTTCTTATAAACAAGCATTAGACCAATTCGTAGTTGGTGTTGCATCTGATAAAAGTGCGGTGAATGCTTATCAAAAAATTCATGGGGATTTATTAGAGGGGATTCAGCAAGAAAAAATGGGTGTTGAAGGCGTTAATATGGAAGAGGAAATGGTTAATTTAATGGCCTTCCAAAAATATTTCGTTGCAAACTCTAAAGCTATTACTACGATGAATGAAGTGTTTGATAGTCTATTTTCGATTATTCGATAAGTGATAGTAATTGATTGAAAATATATAAGGAGGAGATAGAAATGAGAGTATCTACATTTCAAAATGCAAGCTGGGCAAAGAATCAGTTAATGGATTTGAATGTGCAACAACAATACCACCGAAATCAAGTGACTTCAGGGAAGAAAAACCTTTTTATGAGTGAAGATCCACTTGCGGCAAGTAAATCATTTGCGATTCAACATTCATTGGCGAATATTGAACAAATGCAAAAAGATTTAGCGGATTCGAAAAATGTATTAACACAAACTGAAAATACTTTACAAGGTGTTTTTAAATCTTTAACAAGAGCAGATCAATTAACAGTTCAGGCGTTAAATGGAACGAATAGTGAAAAAGAATTGAAGGCAATCGGTGCAGAGATAGATCAAATTTTAAAACAGGTCGTATATTTAGCAAATACGAAAGAGCAAGGTCGTTATATTTTCGGTGGTGATAGTGCAGAGAAGCCACCATTTACAGAAGATGGTACGTATCAAGGTGGAGAAAATGATGTGAACTGGCAACTAAATGACGGTTATGGATTCAAAGCGTTCCGTAACGGAGAAGCATTATTATCCCCAGTTATAAAAACGTTAAAACAGATGAGTGAAGCGATGCAAAACGGTGACCCAAAAGCGTTAAAACCGTTATTAGAAGGAAATAAGCAAAACTTAGATGGCATCATTAATCGTACAACTGAAGTTGGTTCGACAATGAACACAATGGAGACGTTTAAAACAATTTTAAGCGAGCAAAATGTAGCACTTCAAGAAAACCGTAAAGAAATTGAGGATGTTGATTTAGCGGTCGCAATTTCTGATTTAGCTTATATAAACGCAACGTATGAGGCAACGCTTAAAGCTGTTAGTACGATGAGTAAAACGAGTATTTTAGATTACATGTAAATGATAAGGAGTGAAAAATATGGCAGGGACAATATCTAATTATGGTGACAGACAGCAAATATGGAATTTAGGAAATAACATGATAGATACAAAGAAGTTAGTAGATTTAGAGTTACAAGCATTGGAAATGAAAAAATCACCATATACTACACAAAAACAAACGTTAACAAATGAAAACAAAGTGTATGCGAGCATGAAAAAAGAGTTTGCAAATTTTGTGCAAGTATTCAAAGATTTAAACACATTTAAAGGTGATGAAAAGAAAACAACTCTATCCAAAGATGGTTTTATGACAGCACAGGCGGATGCTGCTGCAATTCCTGGAACATACACAATTACAGTAGAGCGAGTAGCAGAAAGGCATCAAATAACTACAGCTCCACTTACTCCCCCAAAAACTCCTGAAGGTACGGAGCAAAAATTCAGTTTAGATTTAAAGCTTGGAGTAGATGATGTATTTCAGATAAATGGAAAAGAAGTTAAAATTTCGGAAGATATGACGTATAAAGATCTTGTCAATAAAATTAATAATGGAAATTATGGTGTATCCGTATACACATTAGGGGATCAACTATTTTTCACATCTACTATTGCAGGAAAAGAGGGAGAGCTGAAATTAACGGATGGTGCCAATGGTTTTTTACAAAATATAGGACTGGTTACTTCTGCGAAAAATACGGATGGAACGAATGCTATTGCACATCAAGTGACAGGGGCAGTAAGTGCAGAATATACAATAAATGGAATTAAAGGAACTAGTAAAACAAATAAGATTGATACAATTCCAGGATTAACTATTAACTTAGAAAAGGTAACTACAGAGCCAATTAAATTAACTATCGAAGATTCAGATATAAAAAATTCGATAGATTTAATCAAAAAAATGAAAGATGAGTATAATAACGCTGTTAAAAGTTTAGATTTGTTTTCTGGTGAAAATGGAGTAATGCAAGGGAATAATGTTTCATTTGCTATCAGTAATGCAATGACAAGCATTTTTAGATTTTCCCAAGATGATAAGTATTTATTTTCTTTTGGAATTCAAATTGATAAAACAGGAAATATGACTCTGGATGAAGAGAAATTGAAAATAGCTTTTAAAGAGAATCCAGAATCTACAAAACAATTTTTCTTTGGTTTTAATGGCATTGGTCATGATATAGATAAAAAACTCGAGGGAATCTTTGGAGATGAAGGGATTATTGGAAAACGCTCTAAAAGTATTGAAAAGCAAGTAACTGATTTAGAGAGAAAAATTCAAGATATTGATATAATTAATAAGAAAAAACAAGAATCAATTATTGATAAATATGCAAAGTTGGAAAGCCAGCTAGCATTGCTTGATAGTCAGCTGCAGACAATCAAAGCAATGACAAAAACAAAAAGTGATGATTAATGAAAGCTGAGGAAGTGATTATATGCAAGCATGGCAACGTTATATGCAAAACGATATTATGACGAGTAATCCGATTAAAAATACAATATTTATTTATGAAAGATGTATCGTAGAGTTTCGTAAATTAGAAGAACTTTTAAATACATTTAAACTTCAAGAAGGAGACGACCTTCTTGAAAAGTTAGAACGTATATTTGAAGAATTAAAGCTTCAATTAAATCCTGAAATTACGAAAGATTTATATGATAGCTTATATGGCTTATACGATTGGATTAGCATTCAAATTCAAACGATGAAAGTAACACGTGAAGCAAAAGATATGGATGCGATTGTGAAAGTGTTACAAGATTTAATAGACGGTTACCGCGGAGCACTTGAAAATGAACAATGATATTTATCGGACGTTTGTCGGCTGTTTTAATGAAATCGGTGAATTGCAAGTGTCGGATGAAGAATTTGCTGAGAAAAGTGAGATGTTAAATCGTTGGATGATGACATTGGATGAAGAAACGCGCACGCAAGTTGCAATGGAAGTTACCCCATGGATTATTAAGGCAGCGCAGCATATTCGAGATAAGCAAAAGATTTTGGAAGAAATGATTATGGAAAATGATGGGCGAATGAAAGCTAATTCATTTTATGGTAAATATTAATGATAAAGTATGGAAACGGATTCCCCTTTTTAAAAGGGAATCCATTCCTTGTTTAAATAAAGAGTTCCGCTGATTGAGGTTTCACTTTATGCCTGTAATGAGGAAATAATCTAAATAATATAAAAATTGACTTTGATTTGTATTTCATATATCGAAATATTTCATGGATTACTACGTGTATACATTTTTTTGTATTCTTTTTTATATTTTTGTATTTTTCTAAAGACAACAATGGAAAAATGGAATAAAATATGTAAGGGTACATAATAGTAAATATTTTAATAAATACATATAAGAAAATAAACAATGAAGTGAAACTTCCATCAGTGGATCATTAAGGTAGAAAAGGAAGGGTGTGGAATATGCCAGATTTAGTGAGTGATGTAAGCCACTATATGAATTATTTAGTGACGAAACGAAATACTGTTTCTAGTAATATTGCAAATGCGAATACGCCTGGCTATAAAGCACAAGATGTAACATTTGCTGAGCAGATGAGTAAGAGTAGTGCGTTATATAAGAACAATGCGGCTGATTTAAAGAGCAATCCAGATTTATATCAAACGAATGAAATGCACTTACCGACAGTAAATATGAAAAATACATATGCAAAGATTCAAACGAAATCAATGCAAACGAATCAAGATGGAAATAGTGTGGATGTAACGACGGAAATGCTAGATTTAATGAAAGCAAATCAGTTATACGGTATTTCAATTAACGCGATTAATACACAATATGCAATTAACCAAGCGGCACGCGGACGTTAAAAGTAGAAGGAGAGACAACGATGTTTCAGGCAATTAATGCAAGTGGCTCAGGGCTAACGACAGCGAGAAAGTGGATGGAAGTTACTTCTAACAATATTGTAAATGCAAATACAACGGCTGCTCCGGGGGCGAATTTATATGAGCGTCGTAGTGTAGTGCTAGAATCAAACAATAGTTTTGCAAATATGTTAGAGGGGTCTCCTACAAATGGAGTAAAAATAAAAAGTATTGAAGCAGATAAAACTGAAAACTTAGTGTATGATCCAACACATCCGCATGCAAATGAAGAAGGATATGTACGCTATCCAAATATTGATGTGACTGCTGAAATGACGAATGTAATGGTTGCCCAAAAAATGTACGAAGCGAATACAAGTGTATTAAATGCGAATAAAAAAATGCTTGATAAAGATTTAGAAATTGGCAGAGGATAAGGGGGAATATAGTAATATGAAAATCCAACCAATGTTAAATACGCAACCATTTGGAGCAATTCAGTCAATTGGTGCACCGAAAACGTCTCAAACATCTGTAGTTGAGGGGAAAAAGTTTATTGATTTATTGGAAGATATGAATCAAACGCAAAACAATGCGCAAACAGCAGTATACGATTTACTAACTAAAGGGGTAGGGGAAACGCATGAAGTTTTAATTCAGCAGAAGAAGGCAGAGTCCCAAATGAAAACGGCTGCTCTCGTACGTGATAATCTTATCGAAAATTATAAGTCACTAATTAATATGCAAATTTAGGAAAGTGGACGGGTGTGTTTAAATGGAAAAGATAAAAAATGTTATCCAATCATTAAAAACGTGGCATAAGTTAGTAATCGGTGCTGCGCTTTTAGCGATTGTAACAGGAGCACTTTTATACTTCACCTTGCCAGATAAATATGTTGTTGTATATCAAAATTTAAATGATACAGATAAGCAAGAGATTACAGCAGAATTATCGAAGTTAGGTGTCGATTATCAATTAGCGGCCGATGGTTCGATTCGTGTGCAAAAGAATGATGCTCCATGGGTTCGAAAAGAAATGAATGGGATGGGCTTACCGTTTAATTCTAAAAGCGGTGAGGAAATTTTATTAGAAAGCTCGCTCGGTTCAAGTGAGCAAGATAAAAAAATGAAACAAATTGTCGGTACGAAAAAGCAATTGGAGCAAGATATTGTAAGAAACTTTGCGACAGTTGAAACGGCGAATGTTCAAATTACATTACCTGAAAAAGAGACGATTTTTGATGAAGAAAAAGCAAAAGGCACAGCTGCGATTACGGTTGGAGTGAAGCGTGGTCAACTATTAACTGCTGATCAAGTTGCGGGTATACAGCAAATGATTAGTGCGGCAGTTCCTGGTGTGAAAGCAGAAGAAGTAAGTGTGATTGATAGTAAAAAAGGTATCATCTCAAAAGGAGCAGATGAAGCGCATTCTAACAGTTCCTCTTCTTATGAAAAAGAAGTAGAGATGCAGCATCAAATTGAAGGTAAATTAAAACAAGATATTGACGCAACGTTAATGACGATGTTTAAGTCAAATGAATATAAAGTGAATACGAAAGTGTCTGTAAACTACGATGAAGTTACACGTCAGTCCGAAAAATATGGCGATAAAGGTGTACTTCGTAGTAAACAAGAGCAAGAGGAAAGCTCTACTGCGCAAGAAGGAGCAGATACGAAGCAAGGTGCTGGTATTACAGCGAACGGTGAAGTGCCAAACTACGGTACGAACAATAATCAAAACGGTAAAGTTGTCTACGATAATAAAAATGGTAACAAAATTGAAAACTATGAAATAGATAAAACAGTTGAAACAATTAAAAAACATCCAGAATTAACGAAAACAAATGTTGTTGTATGGGTAGATAATGATACGTTAGTAAAACGAAAAATAGATATGACTACTTTCAAAGAAGCAATCGGCACAGCTGCTGGGCTTCAAGCTGATCCGAATGGAAACTTTACAAACGGTCAAGTTAACGTTGTAACTGTTCAGTTTGATCAGCCGAAAGAAGAGAAGAAGAAAGAACCAGAAGAAAGCGGCATAAACTGGTGGTTATTCGGTGGGATTCCAGCTGGTTTATTAGCGATTGGTGGTCTAGTATGGTTCTTCTTAGCAAGACGTAAGAGAAAGAAAGAAGAAGAGGAATATGAAGAATACTTAGCAGAAGAGGAAATTGCTGCAAGTAATGAAAGTATCATGGAAATTCCTGAAGAAAAAATAGTACCAGAGCCAAAACCAGAACCAGAAGAACCGAAAGAACCGACGTTAGATGAACAAGTGCATGATGCTACGAAAGAACATGTAGAAGGTACTGCAAAAGTAATTAAAAAATGGTTAAATGGACAGTAAGGGAGGAACAACGATGTTAGATGAAATCTCCTCCAAAGAAAAAGCTGCCATCCTTATTCGTACATTAGAAGAAGGGGTGGCAGCAAAAGTCATTGAATATATGACGGCTGAGGAAAAAGAAGTATTACTTCGTGAAATCGCGAAATTTCGTGTATATAAACCAGAAACGTTAGAAAATGTACTAGGAGAGTTCTTGTATGAATTAAATGTAAAAGAATTGAACCTAGTGACTCCAGATAAAGAATATATTCGTCGCATATTTAAAAATATGCCAGAAGACGAACTGGAAAAATTATTGGAAGATCTTTGGTATAACAAAGATAATCCGTTTGAATTCTTAAATTCACTTGCAGATTTAGAACCACTTCTTACTGTACTTAATGATGAATCGCCACAAACGATTGCGATTATCGCTTCTTATATTAAACCGCAGCTCGCTTCTCAATTAATTGAGAGACTACCAGATCATAAGCGAGTAGAAACGGTAATGGGTATTGCGAAACTAGAACAAGTAGATGGTGAATTAATAAATCAAATTGGTGATTTATTAAAATCAAAATTAAATAATATGGCATTTAATGCAATTAATAAAACAGATGGCTTGAAAACAATAGTAAACATTTTAAATAATGTTTCACGAGGTGTTGAAAAAACAGTCTTTCAAAAGCTGGATGAAATGGATTATGAGCTATCTGAGAAAATTAAAGAAAACATGTTTGTATTTGAAGACTTACTCGGACTTGAAGCTCTTGCACTTCGTCGTGTATTAGAAGAAATTACAGATAACGGTGTTATTGCGAAAGCACTTAAAATTGCAAAAGAAGAGATTAAAGAGAAATTATTTACATGTATGTCTTCAAACCGTAAAGA
The DNA here is from genome assembly GCF_002209985.1 of Bacillus sp. K2I17. Lineage (NCBI taxonomy): Bacteria > Bacillati > Bacillota > Bacilli > Caryophanales > Bacillaceae > Bacillus > Bacillus sp. K2I17. The sequence continues at coordinate 8,628 of NZ_NJGF01000050.1, read as the reverse complement.
GATGATTCTAGAAGAATTAGATGGCTTAGGACCGCTTAAGATGACGGATGCTGAAAAGGCACAGCAAACGATTACAGGCACAGTGAAAAAGCTAGAGAAGGAAGGAAGAATTATCGTTCAAAGAGGTGAAGATGATGTCCTTATTTAAAAACAGAATTCCGAAGAATTCTGTTTCTTTTTCTGAAGAAACGTATGAATTACAATTTCCAAAACCAATACCAGTTCAAGTAGAAGAAGAAATACAGGTGGACCATGAAGAGCTTCTTGCACAGCAACAATCATTACATATTGAGCTGAATCAACTAAGGCAAGAACAGCAAATGCTAGAACGAGAGCGTCAACAGCTATTGCAAGATAAAGAGCAATTTCAAACGCATATTCATGAACAAATGGAACAGATGGAAGTAGCGCGTATGCAGTTTCAACAAGAACAACAAGAAACAGCATATGAATGGACAGAGTTATTATGGGATCAATCTTTTCATCTAGCAGAAAAAATCGTGAATCAAGCAGTAGATTCACGATTGCTTGATGTGTTACCCATTTTAACTGGTATCGTTCAAACGTTGCCTACTTCGTTTGAAAAATTAATCATTACCGTACACCCAGAAACATTTGAACGTATTCAAGAAGAGAAGGAAAATACGAAAGAGTATTGGTTACTACAATTAGTAGAATGGAAATATGATTTCTCCCTGCAGTTCGGTGAATTTGTTTTGGAGGAAGAGAAAGAGTTTTTTGAATTTAAGTTTGCACCTATATTTGCGAAACTTCGTCAGAAATGGGAAGAAGAGAAGTTGTTTGAGGAGCAAAATGTATGAACAACAAGCTCATAAATGAACAGAATAAGTGGAATACGTTTATCGAAACACCGTTTTATACGAAAATTGGTAAAGTTCATAGTGTACAAGAACAGTTTTTCGTAGCGAAAGGACCGAAAGCGAAAATTGGCGATGTTTGTTTCGTTGGAGAACATAATGTTTTATGTGAAGTAATTGCGATTGAAAAAGAGAATAATATGTTACTCCCATTTGGACAGACAGAAAAAGTATGTTACGGGGATTCCGTTACATTAATTGCAGAAGATGTTGTTGTACCTCGTGGTGATCATTTACTTGGAAAGGTGTTAAGTGCGAATGGTGAAGTGTTAAATGAGAACGCTGAAAATATTCCACTACAGAAAATAAAATTAGATGCCCCCCCTATCCATGCATTTGAGCGTGAAGAGATTACTGATGTATTTGAAACGGGAATAAAGTCCATTGATTCTATGCTAACAATTGGTATCGGTCAAAAGATTGGTATTTTCGCTGGGTCTGGTGTTGGTAAATCTACTTTACTCGGAATGATTGCGAAAAACGCAAAAGCTGACATTAATGTTATTAGTTTAGTAGGAGAACGTGGCCGAGAAGTAAAAGACTTTATTCGAAAAGAATTAGGTGAAGAAGGAATGCGAAAAAGCGTCGTTGTTGTAGCGACGTCAGATGAAAGTCACCTAATGCAACTTCGTGCAGCGAAACTTGCAACGTCTATTGCTGAATATTTCCGTGATCAAGGTAATAACGTACTACTTATGATGGACTCTGTTACTCGTTTTGCTGATGCGCGTAGAAGTGTTGATATTGCCGTTAAAGAGTTGCCGATCGGTGGTAAAACACTCTTAATGGAAAGCTATATGAAGAAGCTGTTAGAGCGCTCTGGAAAAACACAAAAGGGATCCATAACAGGTATTTATACCGTACTCGTTGATGGAGACGATTTAAACGGCCCTGTACCAGATTTAGCGCGTGGTATTTTAGATGGACATATTGTATTAAAACGTGAGCTTGCAACACTTAGTCATTACCCTGCTATTTCAGTGCTAGACTCAGTGAGTAGGATTATGGAAGAAATCGTTTCGCCAACTCATTGGCAACTTGCAAATGAAATGAGAAAAATCTTATCTGTTTATAAAGAAAATGAATTGTATTTTAAATTAGGAACGATTCAAGAAAATGCAGAAAATGCTTATATTTTTGAATGTAAAAACAAAGTAGAAGGTATAAATACGTTTTTAAAACAAGGTCGATCAGATCGTTTCCAATTTGATGATATTGTTGAAGCGATGCACCATATAGTATAAGACCTCTACCCAAGAGGTCTTATTTTTTTGTTTTTTAATATTTCACAGATTTTTTTGGAAAAAAACTATATAATAGAAAAAGAGAACGTTATAATAGGAAGGGGCTATGCAAACAGGTGGATAAGCAGCAGTACGACACGATAAAATTGCAAATAAATCAAGAAAAAGAACAGATTTTGAAAGAAGTGTATGAATTAACAGGTGAAAAAAGAAAAATAGAACAAAAAAAAGAATATGATTTATATGTAGTAAAATCGCGTAGTAAAGTCGTACAAACTGGGCAGCGTATAATGGCCGGTATGCTTTCGTCACATACGTTTTCACCTGAAAGAATAGAAGAATGGAATCGGAAAATTAAAAAAACGGAAGATTTTATTCAAAAAAATGAAAGCCTTTTAGAGCAAGTAAAAGAAAAAGAACGTGTCATTGATGAGATGTATCAAGAAGATTGTAAAAAGCTTGCAAAAGTACGAGAAAAGCAGGAAGAAAAAATGCTTCTTGATTTGAAAATGTGTATGAATGGATGAGGTGAATATAGTGATACAGTCTGTATTACCGGTGCAACAAAGTTTACCTCCGCAAAAAGAAAAAGGGCTAGAAGTACAATCAAAAAGTGAAGATTCTTCATTCGATCGTACGATGAGAATGGAAAATAAAAAGCAGCCGAAAACGGAGAAAATGAAACGAGAAGAAGCACCAAAAGAAGAAAAAAAAGAATATATTCTTTCTAAACAATCAGTAACGAAAGAAGAGCCAATTGTAAAGAAAGAAGAAAAAAAAGAGACAGAACAGTTGTTATTAGCTGTATCTGAGCAAATGGTTGCAATTGAGCAATTACGTGTGCAGCCAGAATTGTTATATCAATACATACAAAAAATACAAGAGCTGTATAAAGAATATGGAAATATAAAACTTAATGAATTACCCGCCAATGAATTACAACAGTTACAAGAACTGCTTTCAAATATGAATATCAAAAATGCTATATGTTTAGAAGAAACAATGCAAATGGCATTAGATAAAGTGACGATGCCGGAGCAAACGATGCAAGTATTGAAAGTGGTAGAAACAGAAACTTGTAATATCGCAAAAAAACAAGAAGATTCCAAAGACTTAGATATAGATCTTCCAAAAGCTGAGGGCGATGATGTGAAGATAGAGTTGCCGGAAGGTGATGTGTTAAACGATTCGAGTTCAACGGGTGCGGAGTTGCTAAATAAAGCAACGGGTACGGATCAAATAGGAAAATCAAATAGTGGCGCTGAGAAAGTTTCATTGCCTGATTTAGGAAAGAAAATGGAAGCGCAAGTAGAAGCATTGCAAAAATTTGTAGTGAAACAAGAGCGTGTTTTGTTTCAGTTAAATCCAGAAAAACTTGGTACATTAACGGTGTTTATGAAAAAACATGGAGATCAAATTGATGTTCACGTAGAAATGGAAAAACACGATGCGAAAAAACGTGTTGAAATCATTTTTGATGAATTGAGAATGAAGTTAAAAGAAAAAGAAATCAATATTCAAATTAGCTATTCAGATAAAGATGAAAATCGAAAAGAACAGCGAGAACAAGAGCAAAGACAAAAACAAAAATTAGCAAGTACGAAACATGAAAAACAACATTCAAAAGAATTTGCGGGATTATTGGAGGAATAAAGCGTGCCAACAGTTGGATTAAATACAACGAGTACAAATCATATTCCGTTACAAGCAGGAGCACAAACAAAAAACGCATCTGTTACTGGTGCACAGTCGACAGCTCAACAAGCAAACGGAGTATCAGCAAGTACTCAAAAAACACCCGGTATTATGGATAAAGATGATTTCCTGAAACTTTTCTTAGCAAGCTTTCAACATCAAGACCCGTTTAATGCGATGGATATGAACCAAATGATGAACCAAACAGCACAGCTATCGCTTATGGAGCAAGTACAGAATATGACGAAAGCAGTAGATAAACTGCAATCAACGATGTATTCGACGGCTCTTGATGGAGGGATGAAGTTTTTAGGAAAGTACGTTAGAGGTGTAAGCAATAACGGAAAGCAAGTGACTGGTCAAGTGGAAACGGTTCGACTTGCTGAAAATAACGATGTGCAACTTATTGTTGATAATCAAGTGGTTTCACTTCGTTTCATAGAAAGGGTTTCTGATAAACCGATAACAGAAACTAACCCGGAAGATGAGAAGAAAGATGATATAGAAAAAAATGAAGAGGTTAAGCAAGATTAATAAAAGGAGTGTACAAAGGTTATGATTAAAGCGTTATATACAAGTATTACAGGGATGAATGCAGCACAAAATGCATTAAGTGTTACTTCAAATAATATTGCAAATGCACAAACAGTTGGATATAAAAAGCAAAAAGCTATTTTTGATGATTTGCTATATAATAATACGGTTGGTTCACGTGGTGATGGTGCCTATGCTGGTACTAATCCAAAGAGTATTGGTAACGGTGTAAAGTTCAGTGGGACATCTACAGATTTTAGTGATGGCTCTATTACTTTAACTAGTGATAAGATGGAGACAGCGATAGAAGGAAACGGTTTGTTTTTAGTTGGTGATCGTAATGCTGGAAATGTAGAGTATACGAGAAAAGGGTCTTTTGGTGTATCGAAAGATAGCTATGTTACAAATACAGGTGGACAGTATGTACTAGGTTATGGTGTAAAAACAGGAACACAAGAAGTAGATTTTTCTTCACGACCAAGCCCAATTCATATTCCAATGGGATCAGCTGTTGGTGGGATTCAAACAGATAAAGCGACAATAGGCGGAAACCTTCCTAGAAACCAAAATGCATTATCTCACGAATTCACAGTTTTTGATGCGGAAGGGAACTCGTTAACGTTACGTGTAAATATTAAACAAAAGACTACAAAAGAGACTGTAGATGGTAAAGAAGTTGAAAAGCCAGTGCCAGGCGAATATACATATACAGTTTCTGTAAGGAATGATTCTAAAAACGAAAAAGAATTTAAGCCTGTCGAAGGCATGACGGGCGAAAAAAATCTTAAATTTGATACATTAGGAAATTTAAAGGAGACAGATGAGGCTGTACAAAAAGATCCAGTAACTGGTGAAATTACTAAAGGTGGATCTGTTCAAATTCCTTTTGGTAGTGGTCTAACACTTGATTTAAGCGGATTAACAAATTATCCGACAGGGAAAACTATTTCTACCACAGAAGTAACGGGGCGTCCAGCTGCAATCGCAAATGACTACTCTATTTCTGACGGTGGTTTCGTTATGATGAAATATTCGGATGGTAGTATGAAAGTTGTAGGACAACTAGCTGTAGCTACATTCCCGAATTCAGGTGGATTAATGAAAACTGGGAATGGAAATTACGTTGCGACACCATCAGCGGGTATTCCGGGGATAGGTGTTGCTGGTGAGAATGGTGCAGGTAATGTACGAGGATCAGCAAAAGAAAGTTCAAACGTAGATTTATCCGTAGAATTTGTTGATTTAATGCTTTATCAACGTGGATTCCAAGGAAATGCGAAAGTAATTAAAGTTTCAGATGAAGTATTAAATGAAGTTGTAAACTTAATTCGATAATATATCATAAAGTAAAATTGTAATGTAGTAGAAAGGGTTTTTTATTCGTATGACGACAAGACAAGAGCGAATTTTACAATTGCCTTTTTTCGAAAATAAACGTGAACTTGCAGAGCAAGTGTTAAAAATGGAACGAGAAGAGCATATATATTTACCTGATCAATTTGAAATTAAGCAAGTACCTGCATATTCATTTGGTGAAAAGCAATCAATCATTGGCCGTATTCATGAGTTTTATTTCGTAAGTGTTGGTAGCGAAGGAGAATGGAAGTATCAACTGTTTAAGGACGAGATGAAATGCCGTGAGTTTTTTATTACACTATCAGGGATAACGGATCAGCAGATTGCATTTTGGTTCAATAACATCGAGTTGTTGAAAAGCTCTTAAAAAGCTTTTAAAAGCCCTTTTTTAGGTTTTGAGAGAGGAAATGGCGGTATGTGGTAAGCGGTCAGTGACTATGAGGGTGCTCGATCGATGTGTAAGGACAGAGATATGGGGAGCTACTAGAGTAGTTTGAGAAGTTGTAAGTGAAGTGTAGTTGCAAAAATGGATCTATGGAAGGTTACTGGGATGGTTAATCGTTTTATGGCAGACCGGTGCTTTTCTATAGTATGTGACGATAGATTTCTATAAAAGGAGAGGTGAGGAGGATGGCGCAAAATAAGTATCGCGTTACATTCATTTCGCCAAGTGAGGTTGAGCAGCGAACTGTAATGGCAGCGAGTAGTTTGCCGGATTTAATTCGTAAAGTAGAGAGTATTATTGCAGATCCGAACGGTTATTTTGTAAATGATAAAAAAAATAATTGCTATTTTAAAGTGATTAAAGAAAATGTTACATTTATTCAATATGAGTTACTATTTTCGGATAAGGAAATTCATATTGAAAAATTAAAACATATAGCACCAGCTATATTGAAACAATTATTTAAAAAAATAAATGATCCAGAATTATATGCACTCGCGCTATTGGATGTTGATATAGCGACGAAAGAATATGTGTTAGAAGAAATGAATCCGGAGCTAAGAATAAGAGTAGAAACGGAACTTTCGAAAAAATGGGAAGCACTGCCGACAGAAATTGTGGGAGCGCAAGAAGTTTTATTAGAGGCAATTGCTTCATTTATACAAGATTAAGCGTCTTTTTAAATAAAGTGAAACTTTAATTAGTGGGGGATGTTCATCCACCACTAATTATGAGGTGAACCAATCGGGCGTTTACGGGAATGTGATCTCCTACCTAACTTCTTTTCTCTAGCCAATTTTTGAGGTGGGGATTTTACTACCCGCAAATAGCGGGATAAATGAATCGTTCAACTATCTATATTTTTATATAGGTAGTTGACTTTTTCGGTTTAATAAAGCTTAATAATTAGATATGCGGAATTAATGGAAGGGGAGCGACACCTTTATGTCACAAGCACAAAGTATTTTATTAGAAAGTGGAACAAATGAATTAGAGATTGTCACATATACTGTTGGTGAAAACCTATTTAGTATCAACGTAATGAAAGTACGTGAAATCATTAATCCATTCCCTGTTACAACTGTGCCAGAATCTCATCATGCAGTTGAAGGTGTTGTTCAAGTACGTGGTGAAATTTTACCTGTTATTAACTTAGCAACGGCTCTTAATTTAAAATCGACAAAGCCACTTGATCAAACGAAATTTATTATCTCAGAATTAAATCAAATGAAGGTTATTTTCCGCGTTGATGAAGTGCATCGTATTCAACGTATTTCGTGGGAACAAATTGATGAACCAGCTTCATTATCTATGGGATTAGAAGAAACGACATCTGGTATTGTAAAGCTAGATGGGCAAATCATTTTACTATTAGATTATGAGAAAATTGTATGCGAAATTAGTGGTACTGGTTATGATAATAAATCACTTGCAGGGTTAGAACAGAAAACAGATCGAGCTGAAAAAGTTATTTATATTGCAGAAGATTCAGCGATGCTTCGTCAAATATTAGAAGAAACATTATCATCAGCTGGATATACGAAAATGAATTTCTTCAGCAATGGTGCAGAAGCATTAGCACAAATTGAAAAATTAGCGAAAGAGCAAGGCGAAAAAATGTTTGAACATATTCACTTGCTAATTACTGATATTGAAATGCCGAAAATGGATGGACATCATTTAACGAAAGTGGTTAAGGATAGTGAAGTAATGAATCGTTTACCTGTCATTATTTTCTCTTCATTAATTACGAATGAGTTATTCCATAAAGGTGAGGCTGTTGGTGCGAACGCCCAAGTAAGTAAGCCGGATATTCAAGAGTTAATTGGTCTTGTCGATAAGTTAGTTTTATAAAAAAAGATATGTAATTATTTGGTATTCCTATTAATGTAAGGTAGTCAATTCATATATATGATTGATTACCTTATTTGTTTGGTTTATATATTTTAAATTAAGTATAACTGCTTTTAAATATATATTTTTATGATGAAAAAGTACTTGAAAATAAAAAAATCTACTAGCATATTTTTAAAAAAAGTAAGATAATATAATCTGTTAATATTAAAATATTTAATTATCGTTCTATTAGAACAGGAGGAATTATAATGAAAAAAAATAAAAATTCTAAAATTTTAACGGGTATTTGTGTGAGTTCAGCTTTGATGTTTTCCGCTACAGCCCCATCTATCACAGCTTTAGCGGCAGGTAATCCATCGATAGCTCCAGCGACTTCAGCTATTAAGGTTGAAAATAAAAAAACGGGTGATACAGATACGATTTCAGTTGGTAATTTAGAAGCTGGAGATATTGTGAAAATATACAATGCGATTAAAGAAGAGAAGGCATTGGCTACAACAACAGTTGGAGAGAATGGTAAAGAAGGAACAATTGAGAAAACAGATTTATTAACAGCAACAGGTGGAACAGTGTACGTAACAGTGACAAAAGCGAATAAAGAAGAAAGTGCACGTGTGGC
>NZ_NJGF01000049.1:0-28890 GCF_002209985.1 Bacillus sp. K2I17 | reverse complement strand
GATTACCTCAATGCATATGAAAATATCTGCTCTTATTGAGGCTCAACTAAGCCTTAGTAATGTTGTTAATATTAGCGAGACTAATTTAGATGGAAAGGTTACTCACAGAATAAAAGCTAATAACATGTCGCTTAACGTGGAGAATTTTAACGAAGTTACACCTTTTTATGCACGTGCCGCACAGGAAAGAGGTCATTCGTTAGGACCAATCATGCGATTTGATCACGATGATGCGCAAGGAACTGTCATGCGATTAGAAAAATATAGTGGTGATGGAAAAACAAAATCGAGATGGGATTTTAAAATTAATCATGAAAACAGAGAATTGTTATTAACGCCAATAGAAACAGGGGGAGCCTTTGCGGTAAACGCGATTTTAAAAACAATTCATCATACTTGGAACGGAAAACATTTTCAAATGGGTGATTATCACTTTTGGGTAGATGGAGCTAAAAACTTACGAATAAGAAAAGGGCCGCCCGCAAACGATACAGACGGAACAATTATAGTAAATGTACCATAGAAGGAGGAATTTACATGGCATTACAAATCCCCAAATACGTATTAAATAATGGTTTAATTGCAGAGAACGCATTTGCAATTATTACAAATCTGAACGGTAATACAACGATGACGATAGAATTAACATTATATATTTCAAGAGAAGCTTACTTAGAAGAAAGACCGGTAATTGATGTGAGACTTTTCGATTTTCAACCAGATATATCAGAGAGATCTTATAACTATCATGTACAGGGATATGACCATTTGAAAATTATTTTTCCTGATGCAATTTATTTGAAATAATGGAATTTCCCCTGAAATCCTTGTATTCTAGAGTGAGATTATAGAATAAAGAGGTTGATATTTTGAAAAAAATCATCACAGGATTACTAGTAATAATATTAATATTGATTTGTTTTATATTTAAATTAATAAAGCAGGATTCGAATGGCGTTCACATAAGTGAAATAGCTAAAAAAATAAGCACGGAGACTATAATTAACGTGCAAGAACAAGGCGCAGATTCTACTGGTTTTTCTGATAGTACAAAATCTTTCCAGAAAGCGATAGATTCATTAGGGAAATCAGGAGGTATTATTTTTATACCAAAAGGAACTTTTCTCTTGGAACAAATTCAAATACCGTCTTATGTACAACTAGTCGGAAGTGGGAAAGGGACTATTTTAAAATCGAAGCCAAATAGTGATAAACCGCTCATAGTGTTAAAATCTAAAACGGCTCAAATGGTCTATTTACGTGATTTTACGATAGATGGGAATAGAGAATATCAATCATCATCCAAAGCGAGAGGGATTGAGTTTATTAATACACGTAGTGCCGAGGAAATGAAGAAAAAAAGCATATTGAAAGAACATGATGCTCGACATTACATTGAAAATATTTATATCTCAGAAACAAAAGGTGATGGTCTATATATTGAGGGACGTGGAGAAAGTCAAATTAAAGGGTTACAGGTATTACGAAGTGATGGAATAGGAATTCATTCAAACGCTCAAGATAATTGGTTTACTGATTGCTCATCTGGTGAAAGTGGGATTTATGGTATTTTTGTAGGTGATGCAGCTACAAATAGTAGGTATGTGAATTGTAAAGCATGGTTCTCCGGAAGAGTGAATTCAGACCAAGGTGACGGATTCCATCTCACTGCAAGTCGTATTGTGTTAACAGGTTCTGAAGCTCAAGATAACAGTAAACATGGATTTGTTTTTGCAGGAAATGACATTGTCGGATATGGTTTATTAGCGGAAGCGAATGGATGGCAATATGGGACTCGTATTCGAAGAGAGGATGGTACGGGATTTGTATTTTATGGAGCGACAAATTGCAATCTGCAAGGAGTAGCTGCCGATAGGTTTGTAGACTCAAAAGAAAAGAGTCATCAAGCATTCGCTATTCAATTATTAAATCAATCTAGAGGGAATCATATTGATGTAACATCTAGAGGTATGAGATTAAATACTATACCATCTGATCAAATTAACGATAATAATAAGATTAATATAACTGATAACAAAGAGATAAATTAATCTAAATAATGCATTCATTTCAAAGAGAGGCTAACAACGGTCTCTCTTTTTATTTTAGAAGGTAAATTTATTAAGTTCACATCGAATCCATTAAGAATTAACATATTTAATATAATTTATAAGTAAATGTATCAGAAGAGGTGGATAGTATGGTTGAAAAAGTCAACTTTGGTAAAGGTTTATTTTATGGCAGTTTAATATCGGTTATTTTCTGGATTACTTTGTATGATGTGATTAAACCCTTAGTGAGATAACTAAATCTTAATAAAATACGGCTTTTACAACAAATCAAAGCGTGCGTATAGCGTGCTTTTTTATTTTTAAAAAAGGAGTGAAAAAGATGACAATTGAATTCGGTTTACTTCTTGCACTATTATCACTTGCTGTTAGTTATTTGGGCTATTCGTTGAATAGAACAAAAGCAGTGAAGTCTGATGGACAGGAGAACGCAGAAATGAAGGCGGAATTAGGATATATCAGGAAAGGAGTTGATGATATCCGAATTGATCAAAAAGCAAGTGAAAAACAAATGATTTTGTTTGGAGAAAGAATTACAAGGGTAGAAGAAAGTTCAAAGCAAGCTCATAAACGAATAGATACTTTAGAAAAGGAGATAAATTAATTATGTCAAAAGAGAATATCAAAAAACGATTCCGCAACTGGAAAACATGGGTTGCGGTTTTTTCTTTGCTCGGATTTTTGTTTACGAAGTTTGGTGTGCCAGAAGCGAAAAGCTTTTTGGATGAATTAGCACCTTATTTGCTGTCAGTTGGTATCGCATTAGGTATTTGGTCTGATCATGATGTAAATAGCGAAGGAGACGATAAATAATGGGACATATTATTGATATTTCAAAATGGAATGGAGACATTAACTGGTCTGTAGCAAAACAACATATAGATTTCGTTATTACTCGTGTACAAGATGGTTCAAATTATGTTGACCCATTATATAAAGGGTATGTACAATCCATGAAAAAGCATAGCATTTCTTTTGGGAACTATGCATTTTGTCGCTTTGTTTCAATTACCGATGCAAAGAAAGAAGCGCAAGACTTTTGGAGCCGTGGTGATAAAAATGCTACAGTTTGGGTGGCGGATGTAGAAGTAAAAACAATGGGTGATATGAGAGCCGGGACACAAGCATTTATCGATGAATTACGCCGATTAGGTGCTAAGAAAGTTGGTTTATATGTTGGTCATCATATGTACGCTCCATTCGGAATGGCTAATGTGAATTGTGACTTTGTATGGATTCCACGATATGGTGGTAATAAGCCAGCATATCCTTGCGATATTTGGCAGTACACTGAAACAGGAAATGTACCTGGAATCGGTAAATGTGACCTTAATTCACTTATAGGAAATAAGTCACTATCTTGGTTTACTGGATCAGGGCAAGAACAAGCGCAAGTTCCTAAACAAAATATCATCCAATCAGGAGCTTTTTCACCATATGAAGTGCAGGATGCTATGCAGGCCTTAACATCTGTAAAAATGACTGCTAATTTCTTTTTAAAACCAGATGGCTTAACGTATTTTGTTACTGAACCAACTAGTGATGCTCAATTGAATGCAATGGAAGCATACCTTGACCGTAAAGGGTGGTGGTATGAAGTTAAATAAAACAAAAGAATAGTTTTATGAACAGAAATTATTATCTGGTTCTATATGTAGATAATTATATATTGATTTTCATCTTTATAAATGTTAGGGTAAATATACACCGTTTCTTATTTATCTATGAGTACTGTCTGTAGAACGAATAGAATAATTTGAAAAAAATCCCCTTTTGTACCCATATGGAGAAGGGGATTTTTATTTTTATGAGATTTAAAATTTACTTTTAGATAATGCTTTTAATATTGGATTTATTATTTTACTCAACAAACGAAATGCGTTGAAAATAGACCTTATAATCTTCATAGTAATGTCCCTACTTTCATACCTTATAAATTTGAAATCCTCTTCACTTCTGTTTTTTTGCTTTTATTATGTATTCCCCTTTTAGAAAGTATTGTAATTAATTTGCATATTGTACCATAATATGAATTTTAAATATTATATATAATATAATTTCTATCTTTGCCGATGAATTCATTTATTTTATTAATGAAGAATATGATATACATGCTTGGAAATGAAAAAAATTTACAGCCTGTGAAATGACCATATAATAGAAGGAATTAAAAATAAATATCTTTGTAGTTACCCTGTTGGCGTCAACCTCATGCGCCTAATGGCAACAAAAAACATCTACTTCGTCCCATTCGGTCAAGATGCACCAGAGAAAAAACCAAACTCAATGGTAGCTCGCATGGAGCTGCTGGAAGATACAGTATTAGAAGCGCTGCAAGGGAAGCAATTGCAGCCGGTTGTCGTAGAAAAATTCAGATATATGAATTAAAAAACGAAAAAAAACGGACAATTTTTGATGAAACCATCATTCTTACTGTAGAATATGATAAAATTAACGTTATTAAGATTAGAAGGGGTATTGTATACTCCTTCTAATTCTAAGTTATAGAAGGATTGGTATCTAGAAAGGGGCATAGTGATGGAAAAGCAAAAAACTTTTCATGTCGCTGTAGTTGGAGCAACCGGCGCAGTTGGTGAACAAATGTTAAATACTTTAGAGAAACGAGAATTTCCAATCGGGAAGTTAACGTTACTTTCATCTAAACGATCTGCAGGTAAGAAACTTGTATTTAAAGGCGAAGAATTTACAGTTCAAGAGGCAACTCCTGAAAGTTTTGAAGGAGTAGATATCGCACTATTTAGTGCTGGTGGATCTGTATCAAAACAATTAGCGCCAGAAGCAGCAAAGCGCGGTGCGATTGTTGTTGATAATACAAGTGCATTCCGTATGACAGAAAACGTGCCACTTGTTGTACCTGAAGTAAATGAAAACGACTTAAAAGAACATAATGGTATTATTGCAAATCCAAACTGTTCTACAATTCAAATGGTAGTAGCTCTTGAGCCAGTTCGTCAGCAATATGGTTTAAAACGAGTAATCGTTTCCACATATCAAGCTGTATCAGGTGCTGGTGCGGCAGCGATTGAAGAACTTCATGAACAATCACAAGCAATCTTAAATGGTGAAGAAGTGAAGGCGAATGTTTTACCTGTATCAGGTGATAAGAAACATTTCCAAATTGCTTTCAACGCGATTCCACAGATTGATAAATTCCAAGATAATGGATTTACGTTTGAAGAAATGAAAATGATTAATGAAACGAAAAAAATTATGCATATGCCTGAATTAGAAGTAGCGGCAACATGTGTACGTTTACCAGTTGTATCAGGTCACTCTGAGTCTGTTTACATCGAAGTAGAAAAAGAAGGTGTAACAGTAGAAGAATTCAAGAGCTTACTTGCAAATGCGGAAGGTATCGTTCTGCAAGATAATCCAGAAGAGCAGTTATATCCAATGCCAGCTACTGCAGTAGGTAAAAACGAAGTATTCGTTGGAAGAATCCGTAAAGATTTAAATAACGATAAAGGATTCCATCTTTGGGTCGTATCTGATAACTTATTAAAAGGCGCTGCATGGAATTCTGTTCAAATTGCAGAGCGCTTAGTAAAATTACAATTAGTGTAAACGGCTAAGAGAAGGTGCAAAATATGAAAATTATTGTTCAAAAATTTGGTGGCACATCCGTACGTGATGAAAATGGACGTAAGCATGCGCTTCATCATATAAAAAAATCGCTAGATGCGGGTTATAAAGTAGTTACTGTCGTATCTGCTATGGGCCGTAAAGGTGAACCATATGCAACTGATACTTTGTTAAGTCTTGTAAATCAAGAGGAATCTCGTATTTCTAATCGTGAGCAAGATTTATTATTATCATGCGGAGAATTAATCTCAGCAATCGTCTTCTCTAACATGTTAAATGAGAACGGTATAAAAGCAGCGGCATTAAATGGTGCACAAGCTGGTTTTGTAACAAATGATGATTTTACAAATGCTAAGATTATTGAAATGAACTGCGATCGTATACATGAAGAGCTAGAAAATCTAGATGTAATCGTCGTTACAGGATTCCAAGGACAAACGAAAAAAGGTGATACGACAACACTTGGACGCGGAGGTAGCGATACTTCAGCTTCTGCATTAGGTGTTGCGCTTCATGCTGAATTTATTGATATCTTTACAGATGTAGAAGGTGTTATGACTGCGGATCCTCGCATTGTAAAAGATGCACGTCATCTTCAAACGGTAACATACAATGAAATTTGTAACATGGCATATCAAGGTGCAAAAGTCGTTCATCCACGTGCAGTTGAAATTGCGATGCATGCCAAAGTACCACTTCGTGTACGTTCTACGTATTCTGATAGTGAAGGTACGCTTATTTCAGCATCGGACGGTGCGACAAAAGGCCGTGATGTAGAAGAACGTCCTGTTACAGGTATCGCTCATGTATCAAATGTGACGCAAATTAAAGTGCTTGCAAAAGAAACAGCATATGATTTGCAACAGCATGTGTTTAAAGAAATGGCGAATGAAGGAATCAGTGTCGATTTAATTAACATTTCACCTACTGGGGTAGCTTATACGGTGAGTGATAATGTATCAAGTCGTGCAGTTGAATTATTAAAAAACCTTGGATATGAGCCAATTGTGACAGAGCATTGTGCAAAAGTATCTATTGTAGGAGCTGGAATGGCAGGGTACCCAGGGGTTACTGCGAAAATCGTTACAGCTTTAGCGGAAAAAGGTATTCAAATTTTGCAATCGGCAGATAGTCATACGACAATTTGGGTTCTTGTAAAAGAAACTGATTTAGTGGAGGCTGTAAATGCATTACATAGTGCGTTTGAGCTTTCAAAAGAAAAGCAACTGGAACAATAAGGAGTGAGACCATGATAGATTTTGGGACAATTGCAACCGCGATGGTAACTCCGTTTGATAAAAACGGAAATATCGATTTTGCGAAGACAACGAAATTGGTAAATTATTTAATAGATAACGGTACAACAGCAATCGTGGTAGGAGGAACGACAGGAGAATCTCCTACATTAACTTCAGAAGAAAAAGTAGCGTTATATCGCCATGTCGTATCTGTTGTCGATAAAAGGGTGCCCGTAATCGCTGGAACAGGTAGTAATAATACGCATGCTTCTATTGACTTAACTAAAAAGGCAACAGAGGTTGGTGTTGATGCAGTAATGCTAGTAGCACCGTATTATAACAAACCGAGTCAAGAAGGAATGTATCAGCACTTTAAAGCAATTGCTGAAAGCACGCCGCTTCCGGTTATGCTATATAACGTTCCAGGACGATCTATTGTACAAATCTCCGTTGATACAGTTGTTCGTTTATCAGAAATAGAAAACATTGTTGCGATTAAAGATGCAGGCGGCGATGTGTTAACAATGACAGAAATCATTGAAAAAACAGCGGACGACTTTGCAGTATACAGCGGTGATGATGGTTTAACGTTACCAGCTATGGCAGTTGGAGCGAAAGGTATCGTTTCTGTAGCATCTCATGTGATTGGAAATGAAATGCAAGAAATGATTGCAGCATTCCAAGCAGGAGAATTTAAAAAGGCGCAAAAATTACATCAATTACTTGTAAGAGTAACGGATTCATTATTTATGGCGCCAAGCCCAACGCCAGTAAAAACAGCGTTACAAATGGTTGGGTTAGATGTAGGTTCTGTACGTTTACCACTTCTTCCATTAACAGAAGAAGAAAGAGTAACGTTACAATCTGTTATGCAATCTATCCCTCGTTAATAAAAAATGACCTAGTGTAGAACTAGGTCATTTTTTTATGGTATGAAAATCTTTGCCGCTCTTTTTTACCTACCATAATACTCCACGTGTTTGATCGCTTTTTCATTATGTATTGCAACATGTACAAGAAAATAATTGTACCCCTTTAAATGAATCAAAAAAACATAGTTATTATAGAATAAACATTTGTATAAACGTA
The DNA here is from genome assembly GCF_002209985.1 of Bacillus sp. K2I17. Lineage (NCBI taxonomy): Bacteria > Bacillati > Bacillota > Bacilli > Caryophanales > Bacillaceae > Bacillus > Bacillus sp. K2I17. Next base: position 20,891 of record NZ_NJGF01000049.1, on the reverse strand, counting down.
ATAAACTATCGATTCTGTTTTTCAGAGGAATTGTCTCAAATGTGACGTGATTCATAAAAAAGCTTCATTTTATAAGTGTTTTTGTTCGATTCTAGAAAAATAAGTCTTGAAAATCCATATAATGAAATAAATTTAGCGTATTTATGCCTATTTCTTCAAAATAATATGGAGTATAAAATCGGAGTAAATATAAAGGAAATACGTTCGATACTTTTGTTGTAATTCCGTTCTTTTACTTTCTCTTTCGCACGATTTAACTTGTGTTCTATTTCTTGTATCAGGTATAATATGGCTAAGTAGCTTAGTACGGGTATGCTTAGCAAAATTGGTAAAAATTATAATTTGATTACATTTTCATATCATATCGAATAAGATATTTGATTTATATAATGAAAGAGAGGTGAAACCTGGTTTAAAAAATAAACAAGGACATGATATCGCATAACGGTAAGGACATTCGTCTTGGACGGTGAATATATGGTGGTTGTAGAGTTTCCCCTGGTGTCTCTGCAATTTTAGTGAAATCAGTGTTTGAAAGATTTTTAAACCAGGCAACAACATGAAGAGAAAAGAGAATGAGTCTGTTAAAGTATTTGCTCTTGGTGGAGTAGGTGAAATCGGGAAAAACATGTACTGTGTTGAAATTGATTCTGAAATCTTTATTGTAGATGCAGGATTAATGTTCCCAGGAGATGAAATGTTTGGAATTGATATCGTTATTCCTGATATTACATATTTAGTGGAAAACCAAGAGCGAGTAAAAGGTTTATTTATTACTCACGGTCATGAAGATCATATTGGTGGAATTGTTTACGTACTTCGTAAATTATCAATTCCAGTGTATGCAACGAAATTAACAGTAGGACTTATACAAGAAAAACTTGGCGAAGCGGGTATGTTAGGCCGTGTAGACTTAAAAACAATCGATTCAAATTCAACAGTAGAGTTTAATACTACAACGGTGTCATTCTTTGGAACGACACATAGTATTCCAGATTCTGTTGGTGTTTGTTTCCATACATCAAAAGGTGCTATCGTATACACGGGAGACTTTAAATTCGATCAAACTCCAATTGGAAATAGTGGAGCAGACCTTGGAAAAATGGCACAAATCGGAAATGAAGGCGTACTGTGCTTATTATCTGATAGTACAAATGCTGAGCGTCCAGGCTATACAGGTTCTGAAAAAGAAGTTGGTGTAGAAATTTCTAAAGTCTTCTACGGCGCAGAAGGACGTATTATCGTTGCTTCATTTGCATCGAATGTACATCGTATTCAACAAGTATTTGATGCAGCTGCTGAAACAGGACGAAAAGTAGCGGTTGTAGGACGTAGTATGGTGAAAGTGGTAGATATCGCAAGACGTCTTGGTTATTTAGATGTTCCAGAAGGTATGGTTATTTCACTACAAGAAGTAGACAATTTCCCAGAGAAAAAGGTAGCTATTTTAACGACAGGTAGCCAAGGTGAACCGATGGCAGCCCTTTCTAGAATGGCGAAGCAAGCTCATAAACAAATTTCAATTCGTAAAGGCGATACGGTTATTATTGCGGCTTCTCCAATTCCGGGTAATGAAATATCTGTATCGAAAATTATTGACTTGTTATTTAGAGCTGGAGCTGATGTTATTTATTACGGTGAAAGAAAAGTTCACGTTTCAGGTCACGGCAGCCAAGAAGAATTAAAGTTAATGTTAAATTTAATGAAACCGAAATATTTTGTACCCGTACATGGTGAGTTCCGTATGCAAAAAGCACATGCATATTTAGCTGAAGATGTAGGTATTGCAAGAGAGAATATCTTTATCGTAGAAAAAGGTGATGTGATTGCTTTTGGTGACGATGACGCAAACTTAGTTGGCAAAGTACAAGCTGGTAATGTGTTAATTGATGGATTAGGTGTAGGTGACGTTGGTAATATCGTTCTTCGAGATAGAAAAATGTTATCTCAAGATGGAATATTAGTAGTTGTTGTAACACTTGGTAAAGATGAAAAGAAAATTATCTCTGGTCCAGAAATCATTTCACGTGGTTTTGTGTATGTTCGTGAATCAGAAGCGTTAATTGACCGCTCTACAGAGATTGTACGTATGATTGTTGAGCAATCGATTAAAGAGTATTCAATTGAATGGTCTATGTTAAAACAAAATATTCGTGAATTATTAGGGCAGTTCTTGTACGAAGAGACAAAGAGAAAACCTATGATTTTACCGATTATTATGGAAGTATAAAAAAGATCACCTTTACAGGTGATCTTTTTTTCTTTTTAAACTCTATCGAATGAAATTTATAACTTAAGAAATAATAGTTATATACGAGTGAAAGGGGATGCGATATGACAGAACGTGATCGTTATACAAATGAAGGGAAAGAGGCTGAGCCGAAAGAAACTGGAAAAGAAGCTTCGATAGTGGAAAAAATTCAACAGCTAGGGCAAACGAATGTACCACAAATGAATGAATCAAGTATTCATTGTTTAACAATCATCGGGCAGGTGGAAGGTCATGTTCAGTTGCCGCCGCAAAATAAAACAACAAAATATGAGCATATTATTCCGCAAATTGTTGCGATAGAACAAAATCCGAAAATTGAAGGTTTGCTTTTAATATTAAACACGGTCGGAGGTGACGTTGAAGCAGGGTTAGCAATTTCTGAGATGGTAGCTTCGCTTTCAAAGCCAACGGTATCACTTGTTCTGGGCGGAGGGCATTCTATCGGTGTACCAATCGCCGTCTCTACGGATTACTCATTTATTGCGGAAACTGCGACGATGACAATTCATCCCATTCGTCTAACAGGTCTTGTTATAGGTGTGCCGCAAACATTTGAGTATTTAGATAAAATGCAAGAAAGAGTCATTCGATTTGTGACGAAGCATTCGAAAGTAACCGAAGATCGTTTTAAAGAACTTATGTTTGCGAAAGGGAATTTGACGCGAGATATTGGGACGAATGTAATTGGTGGCGATGCAGTGAAATATGGTCTTATAGATGATGTCGGTGGTATTGGGAATGCGATTCGAAAACTGAATGAATTAATAGATGCTCGCATGGATGATAGTGCAGAAGGGACAATGTTACAATGATTTTATACACAATTATGCCAGAGCAACTTGTATATCCAGCTGATTATTCGCAATGTGAAAGCCAAAAAGTTGTAAATATAAACGGTGTTGAATTAATGGTTTCTGAAGAAGAACATGGGTGTTATTCTATTGTACGTGTGTTAAGTACGGATCCGCTACACTACTTAGAGTTTGAGCCCGGCCAGAAAATAACCTTTTAGCAAAAAGAAGGATTTTGTTTAGAAGCTATGGTATAATATAAAAAACAAGACGGTTGAGCAGCCATGAGAGGGCTGCTTTCTTCTGTTTATTTAACAATTTACAAGAAGTGTAAAAATAGAAGATATAAGACCTGAAAAAATAGAGAAAACAGACATATAAGTAGTGCTTTTTTAAGGAAGCCCTACTTACATGTAGAACACGAGGTGAAGAAATGGCAAAACAAAAGCAAAGAGGGACGAAGGCAAAAGCAAGACGCACGATAAAGCCAACTTTGTATTATGAAATCGTCGGTTTAACTCTTTTTGCACTTTCAATCATTACGATTTTACAGCTAGGTGTTGTAGGGAAATCGTTTGTGTTATTTTTTCGCTTCTTCTTTGGTGAGTGGTACATAATTGGTGTGTTAGGTGTAATAGCTTTATCGGTTTCGTTTGTTATCAAACGTGGATGGCCGAACCTTTTAAATAAACGGTTAATTGGTTTTTATTTAATAGTATTGGCGATATTAATGTTTAGTCATATTACATTATTTAACCTTCTTACGAAAGATGGAGCAGTGCAAAATACTTCTGTTATTGTGAGTACGAAAGATAACTTCTTTCTTGAAATGAAAAAGGGGCCAGATAGCGTTCATTTAGGCGGTGGTATGTTTGGTGCGCTTATGTTCGCGACGTGTTACTTTTTATTTGATGAAGTAGGAGCTTATATCATTGGTATTATTTTAGTGATTCTCGGCATACTTTGTATAACAAATAAGCATATTGGAGAAGTACTTGCACCTGTAGGAAGGATCCTTAGAAGTCAATTTGAAGTAATGCAAGGGGATTATAAAGATTGGAGATCCAAAAGGACGGCTGAACAAACAGAAAAGAAAAAAACAACGAGAAGCACAAGGAGCAAACGTGCTGCAGAACAAGAAGAGATTATTGAGCCGATGGAAGAAATCTCAATTGATCCTCCAATTATTTCGAATTTCACTGAGAATTATCCTGTAAATGAAGAAGAGAATAAACGAATTAGCGAAGAACAGGAAGCAGAGTTAATAACTTCACCGTCTATTGAAGAGGCTCCGTCTGTTGAAGAATCTAAGAAAAAGCGTGGAGAAAAGATTGTAGAATCTTTAGAGGCGGAAACAAGTGCCCCGCCAATGCAATTTTCAAATGTAGAAAATAAAGATTACAAGCTTCCTGCACTTGATATATTGAAATTTCCTAAGAATAAACAAGTTACAAATGAAAATGCAGAAATTTATGAGAATGCTCGTAAATTAGAACGTACATTCCAAAGTTTTGGAGTGAAAGCGAAAGTAACAAAAGTACATAGAGGTCCTGCAGTTACAAAATATGAAGTGTATCCTGATATGGGAGTAAAGGTAAGCAAAATCGTTAGTTTAAGTGATGATTTAGCACTTGCTTTAGCTGCGAAAGACATTCGTATTGAAGCACCTATTCCCGGGAAATCAGCTGTAGGGATTGAAGTTCCGAACTCAGAAGTATCTATGGTAACGCTAAGAGAAGTTCTTGATTCTAAGGCTAATAATCATCCGGAAGAGAAGTTGTTAATTGGTCTTGGACGAGATATTACAGGTGAAGCTGTATTAGCCCGTTTAAATAAAATGCCCCATTTACTAGTAGCTGGTGCGACAGGTAGCGGGAAAAGTGTATGTATTAATGGTATTATTGTTAGTATTTTAATGCGTGCAAAACCACATGAAGTAAAATTAATGATGATTGATCCGAAAATGGTAGAGTTAAATGTATATAACGGTGTTCCGCATTTATTAACACCAGTTGTAACTGATCCGAAAAAAGCATCACAAGCTTTGAAAAAAGTCGTGAGTGAAATGGAACGACGTTATGAATTATTTGCTCATAGTGGCACGCGTAACATTGAAGGATATAATGATCATATTAAAGAACATAATAGTCAATCAGAAGCGAAACAACCGGAATTACCTTATATTGTAGTAATAGTGGACGAGTTAGCCGATTTAATGATGGTTGCTTCATCAGATGTAGAGGATGCGATTATGCGTTTAGCACAAATGGCTCGTGCGGCTGGTATTCATTTAATTATTGCGACGCAGCGTCCATCGGTTGATGTTATTACGGGAGTTATTAAAGCGAATATTCCATCACGTATTGCATTCGCGGTATCTTCTCAAACGGACTCTCGTACAATTCTTGACGGTGGTGGTGCAGAGAAACTGCTAGGTCGTGGAGATATGCTGTTTATACCAATTGGTGCATCGAAGCCTGTACGTGTACAAGGTGCATTTTTATCCGATGATGAAGTTGAGAGAGTTGTAGAGTATGTTATTGGTCAGCAAAAAGCGCAATATCAAGAAGATATGATTCCACAAGATGTTCCTGATACGAAGCAGGAAGTAGAAGATGAATTATATGATGAAGCAGTTCAGCTTGTAGTGGAAATGCAAACAGCATCTGTTTCTATGTTGCAACGTAGGTTTAGAGTAGGTTATACGCGAGCTGCCCGTTTAATTGATGCAATGGAAATGAATGGTGTAGTAGGTCCGTATGAAGGTAGTAAACCACGAGAAGTACTCATTAATGATGTACAAGAAAAAAGTTCATAAAAAAAGCCTAATTGTTTTTACAATTAGGCTTTTTTATATGCTATTTTTGTTATATACTATATTCAGCGATAAAGAAAGGGCTTACATCTAAAGCGATTCTTTAGAATACGAATACTTTGATTATGTTTTTAATGAATGTTCGATATTTAATGTAGAAAAATGTTAAATTTTGTTGACACGTATGGGAGCAAGTGGTAAGATTACTTCGAAAAGAATCACTGCCTCATATAATCTTGGAGATAAGGTCCATAAGTTTCTACCCGGCAACCATGAATTGCTGGACTATGAGGGGAAAAGTGTGTAACAAAGGATGTAAGAGATCTTTGTGCCGAACTTTTTCTCGAAATGAGGAATGTTTATGGTGCGAAGTTTTTTTTATGCAGTAAAGAGTGAAAATTTCATCTTGAAAAATTATTAATATTTATTCGACAATTAAGCTTATTTTTAGTATTTAGCAATTTTTATTATGTTGTAAGTTGAAAAAAGAGAAAAGAAGTCTTACATCAGAGGTCGAATAATTGAAATGCGGGGGAGTCTTATGTCAGTAAAATCCGATAGTCGTCACCTATATTTACGGGTGATTGATCACATCAAAGAAAAAATTAAAGATGGAGCTTACAAAGAAAGACAGAAGTTACCATCAGAGTTTGATTTAGCGAAAGAACTTGGTGTAAGTAGGGCGACTTTAAGGGAAGCACTGCGTATTTTAGAAGAAGAAAATGTTGTCATTCGTAGACATGGTGTAGGAACATTTGTAAATGCAAAGCCGTTATTTTCTTCTGGGATTGAACAACTTTCTAGTATTACAGATATGATTTCTAGTGTGGGGAAAACACCAGGAACTATCTTTTTATCATCATCTACAACAAGTTTAACAGAAGAAGAAAAAGAGAAGTTTAATAGTGAAGACGGTTTTAATGCCGTAATGATTGAGCGTGTGCGTACAGCAGATGGGGAACCTGTTGTATATTGTATCGATAAACTTGCAAAAGAAATCTTGCCAGATTTATCGGGATACAACGAAGAATCGTTACTTACAGTGATACATAACAATACGCACAAACGTATCACATACGCAGTTGCTCACATTGAGCCAATTGGCTATCATCCGAAAATCTCACCGATTTTAGAATGTGAACCGGAAACGGCACTGCTAGTTTTAAAACAAATGCACTATGATCAAAATGATGAGCCAATCTTATATTCTATCAATTACTTTAGAGCTGATAAGTTTAGCTTCCACGTATTAAGAAAACGTATGTAGGTAAGTTCCATTTTAGGGAGGTGACAGCAAGAAGTTAGGGACAGCAGCGTAAGAATAAAGAGATATATATAATTTTAGGAGGGGTTTCTAGTATGAAGAAAAAAACAGGTCTTTTATTATCATTAACATTAGCAGCAAGCGCGATTTTAGGTGCATGTGGTAACTCGGATAAGGCGAGCAGTGACAAGAAAGAAGATAAAGAATTCAAAGTTGGTATGGTAACGGATGTTGGGGGTGTTGATGATAAATCATTCAACCAATCTTCTTGGGAAGGTTTGAAAAAGTTTGGTAAAGATAATGGATTAAAGGAAAAGACAAATTATCGTTACCTACAGTCTGAAAAAGAAGCAGATTATATTCCAAACTTAAAGAAATTTTCAAAAGATAAGTATGATTTATCTTTCGGAATCGGTTATAAATTAGAAGGTGCAATTAAAGAAGTAGCAAAAGAAGCTCCAAAACAACAATTCGCAATTGTGGATACTGTTGTAGATGCACCGAACGTAACAAGTATCACATTTAAAGATCATGAAGGTTCATTCCTTGTAGGTGCGGTAGCGGCTATGTCAACAAAATCTAATAAAGTAGGATTTGTTGGTGGAATGAAGAGTGATTTAATTAGTAAATTTGAAAATGGATTTAAAGCGGGTGCAAAGGCAGTAAATCCAAATATTGAAATCGTATCTGAATATGCGGAAGCATTTGATAAACCGGAAAAAGGTACAGTTCTTGCATCAGCAATGTATGGACAGGGTGTAGATGTAATTTATCATGCTGCTGGTGGTACAGGTAACGGCGTGTTCACTGAAGCGAAAAACCGTAAGAAAAAAGGTGAAAATGTTTGGGTAATCGGTGTGGACCGTGACCAAAACCAAGAAGGTATGCCTGAAAACGTAACATTAACTTCAATGGTAAAACGTGTAGATATCGCTGTTGAAAAAGTAGCACAAGAAGCGAAAGATGGTAAATTAAAAGGCGGTAAAATAGAAGCGTTTGGCTTAAAAGATGACGGTGTTGGTATTGCAAAAACAACTGACAACGTGAAAAAAGTTAACCCTGAAATTTTAACAAAAGTAGAAGAGTTTGAAAAGAAAATTACAGATGGTGAAATTAAAGTACCAGCTACAGATAAAGAGTATAAAGAATATGAAGCTTCTCTAAAAAAATAAATAGAGAAATAGCAAAGGTTAGTTCATAGAACTAACCTTTGTATGTATAAAACTTCCAAATTGCTTAATAAGTTAATAGTGTAATAGGGGAATGTTCCCTGTTAAAAGGAGGAACGAAATGGAATACGTAATTGAGATGAATAACATTACGAAAGTATTCCCAGGCATTGTAGCGAATGATGATATTACGCTGCAAGTAAAGCAAGGAGAAATACATGCTTTACTTGGAGAAAATGGTGCAGGGAAATCCACATTGATGAATGTACTATTTGGTTTGTATCAACCAGAACAAGGTGAAATTAAAATTAAAGGAAAGTCTGTAAACATTACCAATCCGAATGTGGCAAATGACCTTGGTATTGGAATGGTTCATCAGCACTTTATGCTTGTTCATAATTTTACAGTTACAGAGAATATTATTCTCGGAAATGAACCGAAGAAAAACGGGAAAATTGCTGTTGAGGAAGCTGCTAAAGAAATTCAAAAACTGTCTGAACAATACGGATTAGCTGTAGATCCATATGCGAAAATACAGGATATTTCAGTTGGTATGCAGCAGCGTGTTGAGATTTTAAAAACACTTTACCGTGGGGCAGAAATTTTAATATTTGATGAACCGACAGCTGTGTTAACACCGCAAGAAATTCATGAGCTAATTCAAATTATGAAAAAGCTTGTACAAGAAGGAAAATCTATTGTTCTTATTACACATAAGTTGAAAGAAATTATGGAAGTTTGCGATCGTTGTACGATTATTCGTAAAGGAAAAGGGATTGGAACGGTTGACGTTGCAAATACGGATGAAAATAAACTTGCAGAATTAATGGTCGGACGTCAAGTGAATTTTAAAACAGAAAAAATAGACGCGAAGCCAAAAGAAGAGGTACTTTCAATTGCAAATCTTGTTGCTCACGATGCACGTCAACTACCTGCTGTAAAAGGCCTTGACTTAACTGTTCGTGCGGGGGAAATTGTTGGAATTGCAGGGATTGATGGAAACGGACAAAGTGAATTGATAGAAGCAATTACTGGTTTACGAAAAGTTGAGTCAGGTTCTATTGCAATTAAAGGAAAAGAAATAACAAATTGGCCTGTTAGAAGGATAACAGAAGAAGGAATTGGTCATATTCCAGAAGATCGTCATAAACACGGCCTTGTCCTTGATTTTTCTGTTAGAGATAATATAGTTCTGCAAACGTACTATAAAAATCCGTTTTCAAAGAAAGGGATTTTAAATTTTAGTAAAATTACAGAAAAAGCAAAGGCACTTATTGAACAGTTTGATGTACGTACACCTAGTGAGCAAACGTTAGCGCGCGCTTTATCTGGGGGGAATCAACAAAAAGCAATTATTGCACGTGAAGTAGACCGTGATCCAGATTTATTAATCGCGGCACAGCCAACACGTGGTTTAGATGTAGGAGCAATTGAATTTATTCATAAGAGATTAATAGAGCAAAGGGATAAAGGAAAAGGTGTATTACTTTTATCTTTAGAGTTAGATGAAATCTTAAATGTTAGTGACCGAATTGCTGTTATTTATGAAGGGAAAATTGTAGCAATTGTTGATGCGAAAGAAACGAATGAACAACAGCTTGGATTGTTAATGGCTGGAGGAACAAAGAAGGAGCAGGTGGGTACAAATGGCTAAAAAACTTTTAACAGAACGAACGATAAATATTTTAGTCCCAGTACTATCCGTTATTTTTGGCTTACTTGTCGGAGCAATTGTAATGCTAGTTAGTGGCTATGATCCAATTGTTGGTTATAGTGCACTTTGGACAGGAATGTTCGGTAGCCCAAGTGCAATAGGTGAAACGCTTCGTACAATGATCCCGCTTATTCTTGCCGGCTTATCAGTGGCGTTTGCATTTCGTACAGGTTTATTTAATATCGGGGTAGAGGGGCAATTACTAGTTGGTTGGCTTGCAGCAGTTTGGTTCGGTTATGCAGTTTCGCTACCAGCTGTTCTTCACATTCCGTTATCTATTTTATTTGCAGCATTGGTAGGTGGAATTTGGGGTTTCATCCCTGGATATTTAAAGGGGAAATTTCAAGTTAATGAAGTTATTGTAACGATTATGATGAACTACATTGCGTTATACGTAACATATGACATTATTAAGCGTTTCTTGCACGAGGGTAATGATAAAACGTACGACATCAAAGCGAGTGCGTCATTATCTTCAGACTGGCTTGCTGCCATCACTGACGGTTCGCGCCTTCACTGGGGAATTGTTGTAGCAATTTTAATCGCTATTTTAATGTGGTTCTTATTAGATCGAACAACTTTAGGGTATGAATTAAAGTCGGTAGGATTTAATCAACATGCCTCCCAATATGCTGGTATGAAAGTTTCTCGCAATGTAGTATTCTCTATGACAATTGCTGGTGCATTTGCAGGGATTGGTGGTGCGATGGAAGGGTTAGGAACATTCCAAAGTATGACAGCAATGTCTTCGTTTACAGGAGTAGGATTTGACGGGATTGCCGTAGCTTTACTTGGGGGGAATAATCCGTTTGGTATCATCCTTTCAGCTTTATTATTTGGTGGTTTGAAAAGTGCTTCCCCTCAAATGAACTTTGAGGCAGATGTACCATCAGAGCTTATTAATGTGATTATTGCATGTATCATCTTCTTTGTTGCATGTAGTTATGTGTTAAGATGGGCGCTTACACGCATGAGCAAGGAGGGGAAATAAATGAGCTTTTTAGATATATTAGCCATTCTTGTGACGGGTACGTTATATACATCAGCACCTATAATTTTTACAGCACTAGGTGGTGTATTTAGTGAACGATCAGGTGTTGTAAATATTGGATTAGAAGGACTAATGCTATTTGGTGCATTTATTGGAGTTGTTACAAACTTATTAATGGGTGATACATGGGGGACGATGACTCCGTGGATTGCGTTATTATTTGCGGCAATCGGTAGTGGGTTATTTGCATTACTTCATGCGGTAGCATCTATTACATTCCGAGCGGATCAAGTTGTAAGTGGTGTAGCGATTAACTTCTTATCTCTTGGATTAACGGTATTTGCAATTAAGAAGATTTTTGATAAAGGACAGACTGACTTTATTCAGTACCGTATTGAAAAGATTGATATTCCAGGCCTTTCGGATATTCCGGTTTTAGGGAAAATATTCTTCTCTAACGTACCGATAACGTCGTATATTGCTATTATTTTAGCATTCGTTGTTTGGTATGTTATTTATAAAACACCGTTCGGTCTTCGTCTTCGTGCGGTTGGTGAGCATCCAATGGCAGCTGATACGATGGGAATTAACGTATATAAAATGCGCTATATTGGTGTTTGTATCTCAGGTGTGTTTGCTGGAATTGGTGGAGCAATTTTTGCAATGTCAATTTCTAATAACTTCTCAGGGGCAACTATTACTGGACAAGGTTTCTTAGCGTTAGCTGCCATGATCTTTGGGAAGTGGAATCCATTAGGTGCATTAGGTGCAGCGCTATTCTTTGGTTTTGCACAATCGTTAAGTGTAACAGGTGGAACAATTCCTGTATTAGATCAAATTCCGAGTGTTTTATTAACGATATTACCGTATGTATTCACAATATTAGCACTTGTTGGTTTTGTAGGTCGTTCTGAAGCTCCGAAAGCGTTAGGAACGCCGTATGAAAAAGGAAAACGATAAGTATAAAAAAGCTCGCACATTAGTGCGGGCTTTTTTACATAGAATATATGTAATACGGAATTTTACTATGTTCCTTACATATGAAAGTTTTTAGAAAGAGCCTCATGTAAGTATAGTGAGGAAGAAAAGTTGATTTTTCATTTCTAAAAACTGTATATTGAAGAGGAATATTCCTATATACGTAAAGGAGGGCTATAAATGAAACTAATGGAACAACAGTTACATGAGTTAGGTGGTTTGCGAGTACATATTATTCCGACTGATAAATATAAAACAAATACTTTTGTATTTCGTTTTAAAGCACCTTTAAATGAGGAGACGGTGACAGAGCGTGCCCTATTGCCATACGTATTGCAAAGTGCGACAGAAAAGCTTCCTTCTGTAATTCGTCTTCGTCAATATTTAGAAGAATTATACGGATCTTCTTTGGCAGTAGATGTAAGTAAAAAAGGAGAAGACCATATTATCTCTATTTATGTAGACATTGCAAATGAAGTATATTTACATGATGCACCACCGCTATTTGAAAAAGCGCTTTCTATGTTATCGGATATCGTTTTACATCCAGCAACAGAGGGGAATGGTTTTTTACCTTCTATCGTAGAAAGTGAAAAGAGAGCGCTCTTGCAACGAATTGAAGCTACGTACGATGATAAAATGCGCTATGCAAACGAGCGTTTAATTGAAGAAATGTGCAAAGTAGAACCGTATCGTTTAAGTGCACATGGGAAAAAAGAGATTGTTTCTTCTATTACAAATGAAAGTTTGTATCAATATTATCAAAAAGTGTTAGCAGAAGATGAAATGGATCTATACATTATTGGTGATATTTCAGAAAACGCAGTGGATCTTGTAAGTAAGTATTTTTCTATTTCAGCGCGTCCTGCGAGAGAAAGAAATGTACTTCTTCATAAGAGAAATAATGAAGAAAAAGAAGTTGTTGAAAAACAAGAATTAAAACAAAGTAAATTACACATTGGTTATCGTACGTTTATTACGTATAAAGACGAAGATTATTTTGCGCTACAATTGTTCAATGGATTGTTTGGAGGATTTTCTCATTCGAAGTTATTCGTTAACGTTCGTGAAAAAAATAGTTTAGCGTACTATGCGGCATCCCGCTTTGAAAGTCATAAAGGCTTATTGTTTGTCATGTCAGGGATCGAAGCGAAAAATTATGAAAAAGCTGTTGAGATTATTAAAGAACAAATGTTAGCGATGCAAAATGGTGATTTTTCTGAAGAAGAGATGCATCAAACGAAAAGTGTTATTCAAAATCAAATATTAGAGGCGATTGATACACCACGCGGATTTGTGGAGATGCTGTATCATGGTATTATTTCAGATCGTACGCGTCCGGTTGAAGAATGGCTTACAGGCATTGAAAGTGTGACGAAAGAAGAGATTGTGAAAGTTGCTAAAAATATTGAACTAGATACAATTTACTTTTTACAAGGAACGGAGGGAGAATAAATGGAGAAAATTGTTTATGAGCAATTAAAAGAGACACTCTATTATGAAAAACTTCCTAATGGATTAGATGTATATATTTTACCGAAGCAAGGATTTAATAAAACATTTGCAACGTTTACGACAAAATATGGTTCTATGGATAATACATTCGTACCACTAGGTAAAGAAGAAATGGTTCGTGTGCCTGATGGAATTGCTCATTTTCTTGAACATAAATTATTTGAAAAAGAAGATCACGATGCTTTCCAATTGTTTAGTAAACAAGGAGCATCAGCAAATGCTTTCACATCTTTCACAAGAACAGCTTACCTGTTTTCATGTACATCAAATGTAGAACAAAATTTAAATACATTGTTAAACTTCGTACAAGAGCCTTACTTCTCTGAAAAAACAGTTGAAAAAGAGAAGGGGATTATTGGGCAAGAAATTCAAATGTATCAAGATAATCCAGATTGGCGCTTATACTTTGGATTAATTGATAGCTTGTTTGTAAAGCACCCAATTAAAATTGATATTGCAGGGACAATCGAGTCTATTAGTAAAATTACGAAAGACTTATTATATGAATGTTATGAAACATTTTATCATCCGAGCAATATGTTATTGTTCGTTGTGGGGGCAATTGATCCAGAGAAAACAATGGATTTAGTACGTGAAAATCAAGCGAAAAAAGATTATAAAAACCAGCCAGAAATTGTACGTTCATTTGAAGAAGAACCAGATGAGGTAAATGAAAAGAAGAAAATTATTTCCATGCCTGTACAAACACCGAAATGTTTAGTTGGTATTAAAGCGACAAATTTAAAAGAAAAAGGGAAAGCCCTTTTAAAACAAGAAATTGCGCTTACGTTACTTTTAGATTATTTATTTGGGAAAAGCTCCGTTCATTACGAATCTTTATATAATGAAGGTCTTATTGATGATTCGTTCTCGTATGATTATACGGAAGAGAATAACTTCGGTTTTGCAATGGTTGGCGGCGATACGAAGCAACCTGATGAGCTGGAAGAGCGTTTGAAAAGCATTTTACTAAATACAAATTATGATCAATTAGATGAGGTGGCATTAGAACGAGTAAAGAAAAAGAAAATAGGTGGCTTTTTACGCTCGTTGAATTCGCCGGAATATATTGCAAATCAATTTACACGATATGCGTTTAATGAATCTAGTCTGTTTGAGGCATTGACTGTATTAGAAAGTTTAACTGTTCAAGATTTACAAGAAGTAGCCAAATTATTATTATCAGAAGAGAAAATGAGTGTTTGTCAAGTTTTACCGAAAAAATAAAAGATTTCATAATAATACCCTCATCTTATCATTGATAAATTGTAAGATGAGGGTATTATTTATAGGAGAAAGATTTTGTTGAGATAAGAGAGGAATTGTATGAAAAAGTATGCATTAGTAACTGGAGGAAGCGGAGGGATTGGCTCTGCTATTTCAAAACAATTAATTCAAGATGGATATACAGTATATGTTCATTATAATAACGGTGAAGAGAAAGTGAACGAGTTGCAGAAAGAATGGGGTGAAGTGATTCCTGTTCAAGCGAATTTAGCTTCTACTGATGGGGCAGAGCAGTTGTGGGAACAAATTGAACATCCTCTTGATGTTATCGTATATGCAGCTGGGAAGAGTATCTTTGGACTCGTAACAGATGTAACGAACGATGAATTGGATTATATGGTAGAACTTCAAGTGAAGAGTATCTATAAATTATTATCAAGGGCGCTGCCATCTATGATTCAGCGGAGAAGTGGTAATATTGTACTTGTTTCTTCTATATGGGGCCAAATCGGCGCATCATGTGAAGTGCTTTACTCGATGGTAAAAGGTGCACAAAATTCATATGTGAAAGCTTTAGCGAAAGAAGTTTCATTAAGTGGATTAAGGGTTAACGCGGTGGCGCCAGGTGCAATTGAAACGGAAATGTTACAAGTATTTTCAGAAGAGGATAAGAATGAAATTGCTGAAGAGATCCCGTTAGGCAGGTTGGGGCTACCAGAAGAGGTAGCGAAAACAGTGTCATTCCTCGTATCACCAGGAGCATCTTACATAACTGGACAAATTATCGGAGTAAATGGTGGTTGGCATTGCTAAAAATTTCTTACATAAAAAATGAAAAACTGTACAAATTAAGCATGATTCTATTACTAAGTAGTGAGGTGCTTACACATGTCAGTTTTAGATAATTTTGATCAATGGAAGAGCTTTTTAGGAGAACGTTTAGAACAGGCATCAGGAAAAGGTCTTGATGGTGGTGCTGTATCAGATATGGCATTTCGTGTTGGAGATTATTTAGCAAATGAAGTAGAAGCGCGCAACGATCAAGAGAAATTATTGTCTGAGCTTTGGAAAGTTGCTGATGAACAAGAGCAACATACAATCGCAAACTTAATGGTGAAGTTTGTACAGCATAAGTAAAAAATAGAGAGGAGATTCTCCTCTCTATTTTTTTTGTATAATAATTGAACGGGATAGATTATACATTTAGCTTCCCTATTAAGGTGAAATCATATAATATAGTACGTAGGTGTAAAGTAAGCAAGGGGAGTGATCTTGGATGATTGAATGGTATTTTGAATATGAAATACATAAAAACCGACCTGGCTTGCTTGGTGACGTTTCTTCGTTAATCGGTATGCTCGGCATTAATATTGTCACAATTAATGGTGTAGATAATGCACGACGTGGATTACTCCTTATGTGTGATAATCAAGAGCAAATCTCTAGACTTGAATCAATTTTAAATACGATGGATAACATAACGGTAACGAAATATCGTCCGCCAAAGCTAAGAGATAAGCTAGCGGTTAGACATGGTAGGTACATACAACGAGATGCAGATGATAAGAAGACATTTCGATTTGTACGTGATGAATTAGGGTTACTTGTAGACTTTATGGCTGAAATAATGAAAAAAGAAGGTCATAAACTAATCGGGATACGAGGAATGCCTCGTGTCGGAAAAACAGAATCCATTGTTGCCGCAAGTGTTTGTGCAAATAAAAGATGGTTATTTGTATCATCTACTCTTATTAAGCAAACTGTTCGTAGTCAATTGATTGAAGATGAGTATAGCGACGACAATATTTTTATCTTAGATGGAATCGTGTCAACAAAGCGTGCTAACGAAAGGCATTGGCAGCTTGTTCGTGAAATTATGAGATTACCTGCAACGAAAGTTGTGGAACATCCTGACGTATTTGTGAGTCAGTCAGAATACACATTGGATGATTTTGATTATATTATCGAGTTGCGTAACGATTATGATGAAGAAATTCAATATAATTTAGTAGATGAAATTGAGCAAGGTACGCAAAATAATTTCTCTATGTTTGACTTTTAAAGAAATATTGAGGTGTTAGTAGTGACAGAATTAGGACAAAAGCTGAAAGAAGCAAGAGGAACGAAGGGCTTGTCTATGGATCAGCTGCATGAGATTACAAAAATTCAAAAACGCCATTTAGTAGCGATTGAGGAAGGCAATTATGATGTATTGCCCGGAGCTTTTTATGCGCGTGCATTCATTAAACAATACGCAGATGCGGTTGGGTTAAATGGAGAGGAACTGCTTGTAGAATATCAGAGTACGATACCACAATCTGAAAAACGCGACGTTCCACAAGTATCAACAGGACAGAAAACACAAGAAACAATGCAAAAATCTTCATCATGGCCAATTGCAGATCATATGCCGAAAGTTTTAGTTGCGCTATTAGTAATTGCATTTGGAGTGGTAATTTGGTTTGTTTTCCAAGCGTTAACTGGAAAAGGTGATGAGAAAGTTCCGAATGCTCAAAGTGAGAAAATTGAAGTTAAAAAAGCAGAAAACTCTCCGTTAGATACGAAGAAAGATGAAGTGAAAGCGGAAGAGCCGAAAAAAGAGGAACCAAAAAAAGAAGAGCCAAAGAAAGAGGAACAACCAGCACAACCAACGGGACAAGAAGAAGTAAAAGTAGTTGGTACAACTGGTAAAGTATCTACTTTGGAAATTCATAACAATAAAACATTAGAACTGGAAATATCGGGTAAAGGTGCGAGTTATGTAGATGTTAAAGATGATGCGGGGAATGTGATTCTAAACGCTACAGTACAAGAGGGCCAAATAGAAAAACGTGATGTATCAACATTAAAAGAAGTGCGACTTAATATTGGGAATGCAACGAATGTTGAAGTTAAACTGAATGGCCAAGTGGTCGCTTATCCATTGGATCCAGAAAAAGAACTTCACCAAAGATTGGTGATAAAAAACCAAGGGATAGGGCAACCTGCACAATAATAGTCATCGCCTCGATGACTTTTTTCAATGAACAAATGTTTTTGATATGATGGAGGAATAGCTGTGAATTTACCAAATAAAATTACAATATCTAGAATCTTCTTAATTCCAATTTTTATGGTAATTATGTTAGCGCCCTTTGATTGGGGTTCATACACAATTGGTGATGTTGATTTACCAATTCAACATTTAGTAGGGGCACTTATCTTTATTATTGCTTCGGCTACAGATTGGATTGATGGACATTACGCAAGAAAGTATAATCTTGTAACGAATTTAGGGAAGTTTCTTGACCCGTTAGCTGATAAATTACTTGTTTCAGCAGCGCTTATTACATTAGTTGAGATGCAATACGTACCTGCTTGGATCGTTATTGTAATTATCAGCCGTGAGTTTGCAGTAACTGGTTTACGCCTTGTACTTGCTGGAACAGGAGAAGTAGTGGCAGCAAATCAGTTAGGGAAAATTAAGACGTGGACACAAATTATTGCAATTGCGGCGTATTTATTACACGATGTACCTTTAAATTTAATCCATATCCCAGTTGCTGATATTTTCATATGGATTGCATTAATCTTTACTGTTATTTCAGGGTGGGATTATTTCTGGAAAAATAGAGCTGCTTTTGTAAACTCAAAATAGAAGTTTATGGGGGAATTGGGATGAATGCTGAAATTATTGCGGTTGGAACTGAATTATTACTTGGACAAATTGCAAATACAAATGCCCAGTTTTTATCTGAAAAGTTAGCTTCAATCGGAATTAATGTGTACTACCATACTGTAGTTGGAGATAATAACAAGCGATTACAGCAGGCGATTGAAGTTGCGGAAGAACGTGCTGACATACTTATTTTCACAGGTGGATTAGGCCCGACAAAAGATGATTTGACGAAAGAAACGATATCTTCTAGGTTGGGTGAAGAGCTTGTATATGATGAAAAGGCATTAGCATCGATAAGCGAGTACTTTAAGCGTACAGGTCGCGAGTTCACAGAGAATAATAAAAAGCAAGCGCTCGTTTTGAATGGAGCAACTGTATTTGCGAATGATCACGGCATGGCACCTGGTATGGGGCTAAATAAGAACAGGAAAGTTTATATTTTATTACCAGGACCACCGAAAGAGATGAAGCCGATGTATATAAGTTATGTAGAGCCTTTTTTACGTAACTTTACAACAGGAGAAAACATTTATTCTCGTGTGCTTCGCTTTTTCGGGATCGGGGAATCTCAATTAGAAGTGAAAGTTCAAGATTTAATTGATGGACAAACGAACCCGACAATCGCCCCCCTTGCGAATGATGGAGAAGTGACACTACGTTTAACTGCCAAACATCAAAATGCTGATGAAGCTGCGAAACGCATTCAGCATATGGAAGATTTGATTTTAGAAAGAGTAGGAAAATTTTTCTACGGGTATGATCAAGAGTTTCTGCATGATAAGGCGATAGAGTTATTGAAGAAAAAAGGATTAACTTTAGCGTGTGCAGAAAGTTTAACCGGTGGTCTCTTTGGCAATCAAGTAACAGAAAGTGCTGGTGTGTCTTCAGTATTTAAAGGCGGTATCATTTGTTATCATAATGATGTGAAGCAACATGTTTTACATGTACCTGCGGAAGTGTTGTCTACTGATGGTGCAGTTAGTAAAGAATGTGCTCGTTATCTTGCTGAAAATGTTAAGGGCTTATTAAAAGCGGATATCGGAATTAGTTTCACTGGGGTAGCAGGACCGGATGCTTCAGAACATAAAGAGCCGGGAACAGTATTCGTTGGATTGGCGATTAAGGATGAACCAACTGTAGTCTTTCCTCTTATTTTAAGTGGAAGTCGTCAACAAATTAGGGAACGTTCGGTGAAATATGGATTTTATCATTTATATAAAAAGCTAGAAGAGATATAAGTTTCTTCTAGCTTTTTTTATGGTTAAACTCATTTTTATTTAATGGAAAATAAAAAAATCGAATAAATGTTCGATTTTGTTGGCAAATTGAATTGAAAATAGGTATAATAAGATTAGCAATTGAGTTAAGGAGGAATTTTGAATGAGTGATCGTCAAGCGGCGTTAGATATGGCGTTAAAACAAATAGAGAAGCAATTCGGTAAAGGTTCAATTATGAAATTAGGAGAACAAGCGGAGCGTAGAATTTCTACAATTTCAAGTGGTTCTTTAGCACTTGATGTGGCATTAGGGGTAGGCGGATACCCACGTGGCCGTATTATCGAAATTTATGGACCAGAAAGTTCAGGTAAAACAACAGTTTCATTACACGCAATCGCGGAAGTACAGCGTCAAGGTGGACAAGCAGCGTTTATTGATGCGGAGCATGCAATGGATCCTGTATATGCACAAAAATTAGGCGTTAACATAGATGAATTACTATTATCACAACCTGATACAGGGGAGCAAGGACTAGAAATCGCAGAAGCACTTGTACGAAGTGGCGCGGTTGATATTATCGTAATTGACTCTGTAGCAGCTCTTGTACCGAAAGCTGAGATTGAAGGAGACATGGGTGACTCACACGTAGGTCTACAAGCTCGTTTAATGTCTCAAGCACTTCGTAAGCTGTCAGGTGCAATCAATAAATCAAAAACAATCGCAATCTTTATTAACCAAATTCGTGAAAAAGTTGGGGTTATGTTCGGGAACCCAGAAACAACTCCAGGTGGTCGTGCGTTGAAATTCTATTCAACAGTTCGTCTTGAAGTGCGTCGTGCGGAGCAATTAAAGCAAGGTAACGACATCGTTGGTAATAAAACAAAAGTAAAAGTAGTTAAAAATAAAGTGGCACCACCATTCCGTGTTGCTGAAGTTGATATTATGTACGGAGAAGGTATTTCAAGAGAAGGTGAAATCTTAGATATGGCTTCTGAACTTGATATCGTTCAAAAGAGTGGTGCTTGGTACTCTTATAATGAAGAGCGTTTAGGGCAAGGTCGTGAAAATTCGAAGCAATTCTTAAAAGAGAATACGGATTTAAGAGAGGAAATTGCCTTCTTTGTTCGTGACCATCACGGAATTGGTGAAGACTCTGGTGCTGAAGAAACGGAAGATTCAAATCTTCAAGATTAAAAAATAAAAGACACGGTTCTGGTCTTATCCCCGTCAAGTAGACAGCTTTAAAAAAAGACTAAGCAGCCATTGAGATTCGATATTC
>NZ_NJGF01000048.1:0-29313 GCF_002209985.1 Bacillus sp. K2I17 | reverse complement strand
GTGTAATTCTCCTCGCCTCTTTTTTCTAGATTGTAACTAGGTTTAAGAAACTTTGCAACAGAACCTAGAGTAGTAACCTGGTTTATTTACAATAAATAATAAGATTCTTAGAGAATAGCTTAGAAAAAAGTTGAGGAAGTTTAAATAAAAGTGGTTGCAACTATTTAAACCTTTGAAGTTAAAGAACTTTTATGAATTTTTCGCTATATTATAAGATTTAAATGTTGAAATTTATTTACTTGTTTATCTAAATTGATACATTTATACAATTAGATGGAAGTTAAGGGTGTTGAATCAAAACATAATAGTTTGTTATTTTAATAATACGTATGCGAGTATCAAAGTACAGAATTCATCCGGTAGTGTTGTGTACAATAAGGAAATAGTGGGAAATAGACAGCAAACTGCTGAAAGCCAAACTGTGCCAGTCAAAGTGGGAGATTATATTGAGTTTACCCATATAGAAGGGGAAGCAGTGAATGAAAAGACTCGTGCTACACTTACTAACCTTGAGAATAATAAACAAGAATATATAGGCAAAAAAAGAATTTATCAAGTTACTTCAACGGGATTAAACAAAATAGATTAACATGAAAAATATTCGAATTTTTAGTTAGATGCTTAATAGTCGTTCATTATGAACGGCTATTTGGCTTTTATTTAATATAAAGTGAAATTAATTTTAAAAATATGTTTGAGGACTGAGTGATGTTTAGGTGCTATAGATTTGAGAAAAAAGAAACAGAATAATAAGGTATTTGTTGATAAAGACTCTCTTGTATTACAAAATTTTACATATTTGGTATGATGTATATGAGTGATATATATTAAGGGAGGAATGGGAATGAAGAGGTTCATAACTCATGCAAATGGTAATAAGATCTTTAAAAAGTTAGTTTTAATGGTGTTGCCAATGGTTCTAATGATAATGATGATAACCCCATCGAATGGTGCATTGGCAGCCGAGCAATCAAAGGCAAGTTCACTAAAAGGTGTGAGTCTATTTAATGGAAGCTGGACTGTTGCTATACAAGCTGCAAATTTACAATATGTTTCTGCTGAGCCATCGGGCAATGTAGTAGCAAATCGTAATGCAGTTAATGAATGGGAGAAATTCGAATTAATTCCGACTGGAGAATTATATACGTATGCTTTAAAAGCGAAAAGTAATGGCAAGTACGTTTCGTTTGAGCCAAATGGTAGAGTAGTAGCAGATCGTACATCAATTGGGGCATGGGAAAAATTTATTTTATATAATGGTGGAGACAATAGGATATATGTATTACAAGCGTTAAGTAATGGTAGATTTATATCAGCAAATAGTGGTAGAGAATTAACTGCTAATAGTTATGTAGCTGGAAGTTGGGAAAGATTTGTTATTGTGTATTTCTAAATTTTGAAGTGTTATATATATAAATAATAATGACTGGTTTAGTTCATATGCATGCTAAATAAAGAGTTAAGTACTTAATACAAGTGTATATTAAGGTGTAAAAAGGACTGACTGCAAGTAATTGTCAGTCCTTTTTGTATGTTAAATAAGTAATTACGGAGGATATAATGAGAAGAAAAAGAACCCTATTGGGTTCTTTTTCAAGGCATATTAACAGTAAGGAGAATCATGAAATGCTACTTCAAATCTTTATTAGGGGAAAGATTTTGAAAAAGCTTAACATACATCTATTTTTACATAAATGTAAGATATAGTAAATTGATAATGTTTTTACTTACTATTACTAATATTCAATTAATAAAGTTAACACTATGTGTATAGTGTTAACTGATGTTTAGTGTAGTATACATTTAGAAATCTAGTATTAGATTATAATTGTCAAAAAAGCTAATAGATTTATCATTTCAAATTCTAACTAACATTTAAACGATTTTAATTGAAATGGGGTGTGTATTAACTCTTATAAGCTAATGAAAGTAAATAAAATAAACAAAGACCCTGTAAAAAAATACAGGGTCGGATACAGGGTTAAGGGAACGCATAGTTTCTTAAAAACATAATAGCATATATATTTTGTGTAGCTATATGAGGATTTTGACAAAATTAAGAACAAGACAGAAAATCTTTAAGAAATTATATTGGTGGAGATATGATTTGGAAGTGAACTGTTTACCTGTTGATTTAGATGAAAGTTTTTGAGCACTGTGATCAAACGGTCTTTAAATAAAAGGTTTAGGCTAGTGAGATAATTGAATCTTCCTGAAAAAGAAAAATGTTTCTTTTGGTATACAGCTTACATATTGCTGAATTAGATACGAAATCATAATTCGACTATGAAATAAACAACTTAAGAAATTTTAACATAATATGGACTGAAAAGAATATGTAATAGTGCATTTTTAGTTTTCAATTTATTTATTGGTATAGAAAAGCAGTATAAATAAAAAGGGCATGCAGTCGTATCTGCCGCCCCTTTTAGGAGGAATTCAAGACACCGATAGAACACGTATTGGTAAAAAGGCTCAAAAATAGTATATGTAAAAAGAAAAAGTCCTATACCAAAAGTGGACTGAGCCATATCTTTTTACTTATTTAAAAATTAAATTTCATTCTTTTCAAAATCAGTACGGTAAACATATGGTTTGGAATGAAATTAGAAAAAGTATACATGAAAATGGCAGACAACAATTTTGTCGTCTGCCAGTGCCAATGGACTGAATGAGTTAGTCAATTACTATATATTGCTACCCCATTACCAAAAGAGTGAAGCCGCTAGTTCAAACGGCTTAAACCTAGTGTGCCTAATAAAGAAAAAATTATGAGTAGAAATTTTGTTTGCACTATATGAAAAGATTAATAGATATTCATCAGACAAGGATAATACAGCATACCTTGAATAGGGTGTAGGAACGAATTAAGGAAAAGAATGTAATGTTATTAGGGAAGGGACTGAATCAGGAGTGAGAATTTCGGACAGGATTTGGGGAGCCGTGGTTGCCTTTGGTATTGCGACTAATATCACTGCTTGTATAATGGCATTATACATTCAAAAGTATGAGCTAATGATAAACTGCCTTATAAATATTTTATTTTTAATACTTATAGCTAAAACGTTTATTAAGATGAAAATTAACAAATGGATGGCATTAGGATTTACGTTGGTTGTAATAGAAAAAGGTATTAAGGCAGGTTATGACTTCTACACACATGATTATTATGGTGTCAGTTGGAGTTTAGCTATCATTATCTATTGCATATACGAGATGGAAAATTATTATGTTGAAACAAATAATTAGCCGCAAAAATAAGGATTAGTAGGCGTAATTCTTATTAAAGTATACAATTTTTTTGAACAATGATATTACGATCCTGTTTTTTACTTCAAGAGCATAAAAAAAGACGCCATAAGGCGCCCCAAAATTGGGTAAATGAGGTTTTAGTTTTCCAATCTAAAGAAATTATGTATCAGCTCACAATGAGAGTATATCATAATATGTAATCAAAATAATATGCATTATTACATATCCGAGTTTAACAAAAGTAAGATGAGAGTAAATTAAAATATTATAAAAAAGACACTACAAGAGTGTCTTTTTTGGGGAAATACTCTATAATTAACTTTGGGGAAGGTAATGTTAGAGTATTCGTTTAGCATTATCTTTATATTTGATAAACCATGAAATCGAAAGATTTTGTGGTTTATTTTTTGAACAATAGATATTACAGTATTGGCAGTGAGCTATTGATTATTATAAGCATTGGGAGAGAAGGGATTAAAAGTCTAACATCGAATAACGGTTCCGGAATATAGTGTTGCGAAATGATCTCCCATATCCCAAACGCTACTTGCTTGTATATAGCCCTTAAAGCCTTCTGAAGAATAATAAATCTCTTTTGGTATACTTTCTTTAGTTTGGAAATGTGCTTTAGAGTACTTTACATAATGGTTTTTAATAACTTTTGATTCTGGAACAATAGTGTTTTTTTGTTCCAATGTTTGCCTAGCACTAGAAGGTGGTATGAACCTTACAGTGTCTTGGTAATTATGATCAAAGGTGTCAGCCTGTACACTGTGTGACGACACAAAGACGCTTAAACCACTTCCCACAATTAATGTTGCAAATGCTAACTTTGAGAATTTTGTTAATCTACTCATTTTACAATCTCCTTTTCATTATTTTGTAAGGTATCTCCTTACACCTCACAGTCTATATCCACTACAAAAGGGTGTACATACATATTGATAGACAAAATTCTACAAAATACCTCATCTTTTTGGGATTGTGTATAATAATCCAATGTTTAATAATTTATCAGAAGTAAAAAAGTAGGTCTTATATAAAAGAAAATGAATAATTTATGCAAGTAATGTATATAAAATTATTGTTTAAATATTCTAAAATGAGTTGATAAAGATGTGGGAATTTTTTTAGAAAATAAATGATTCCAAAGATTAAATTTGGAAGTTAGATTCTCTTTTTAAGTTTATTTTTATAGTATTATTCACATGTGTGAATTATTAAGATTTAAATATAAAAAAGTGAAAAAAATGATAAACATTCTTCTCACTTTCATCAATTAGGGTGGCATATACATAAATATGCGTTTAAGAGGATTTTTGGATGAAAAATCCACATGAATAGTATAACAAAATATTTAGAACTATTCGCATGTAATATTGCATATGAAGAGTCGGTAGTTATAAAAGTTAGCGTATTTCCATAATTGTTTAACAGATTTTCCTAAAAGATTTACCTTCCTTAAGCGTGTACAGGGTGATACGTGAGAGATAAATTATATGTAAAGCCCCTCCGAATGGAGGGGCTTTACATACACTTACATTAAGTTTGTTGTGGTGCACCACCATGATCGCCAACACTATATGTGGGAGCGGGGTAATGTCCATGAGTAGCAAACTGATTCGCTTTAGAAAATTGAGAAATTCCCACCGTTAGAACCCCAATAAAAGCAATACCCGATAATAATAGGCTGATTTTTTTCATTATTTTAACACTCCTTTTTCGATTGATTTTCGTCTTGCTTGGTAACAAATATGGAAATAATCACTTACCTTTTGGTGGTTCTCTAATTGTCTACATTTTGTGGCAAATATTTCGGCGTATTCGACAACATATTCCCATAATTCTTCTTGCTCAAAGTATAAGATTCCTTCTTGAACGATTTTTTCTAATTCTTCCAGTGGAATATTTTCATTTAATCTTTTTAAAATAGAGAAGTGGTGTGTGTATTCTTCGTTATGAATTCCTCTGCAAATCTGTAATCCCTTATCAATGAGTTTGCTAGCTGCTGATTGTTCTCCTAATTTATAATGTTCCTTAGCTTGTAGGAAGATAGCCTTGAAGTGTGTAGGGATTTTTTCTGTTACTTCTGAAAGGTGACGAATAGCTAACGTAGACATACTTTGATCAGAATACAGCCACCCCATAGTACTTTTTACGTATAACAAGGAATCTTCTTCCTTATTATTCTGTAGTAATTCAATTGCACAATGTAGATATTCTTCTGCTTGTTCGTACTGCTTTAAATAGATACAGCAACCACCTAGCAAACTATTACAAAAGGCTGTTTTTACTTCATAACCTTCATACTTCGAAAAGATTGCCCTTGATTTATTTGCGTATTCGATAGAAGCGAGCATGTTATAGGTATGGTGATAAAAAGTAGCAATTCTATAGTAGAATTCAGCGTGTTCAATTTCATCTGGAATGTTTACTAATATCTTTTCTGCCAGTTTATAATGTTCTTCTGCCTCAGTAAAACTTGATATAAAAGTGGAATGAATGGATTTAAAAAAGTGATAATAGAAGCGTAGAAAATGGTCTGTAGGCATATCATAATCACTAATAGCATCAAAACTATTTTGTTGAATACCGAGGCTATCTGTTAAGACCGTGTAACGAAATTCAAGTAGTGAGTAATAAAGTAACAAATTTTGATCCTGACGTTCTTGATTTGGCTCAATACTTAACTTATTAATTTTTTCATCAATCTTCTTTTTTAGATTAGTAGCTTTTATAACTTGTTGAGATAGCATAGATCGATACCAGTCGTTCAATAGAGAGGTTAATTGCTCATTTCCCTTTACTGAAACACTCACTATATACGCCCCCATCCTATAGAAATATCTTAATCCTATATAATTGTAACTATCATAGCAAAATAGAAGAAAAAATGGATGTATTTTACAATGTTTTTCAATAAAATTCATAAAAAACAATCAATTTATGTCGAATGTACTTAGAATTTAACACAAATGTATAAACTTTGCGTATGTAAATAAGAAGAGAATAAAGAAAGAAAAAAACTTGTAGGAATTCCTACAAGTTTTTTTAGATAATGTAAAAATGTGAAACAGACTATCTCATTACTCGTAACAGGGAAACTATCTTACTTATGGCTTGCTTTCATTATATAACGAGTTTTAGCATTTAGAATTTTTTTGTTTGAAAATTATGTGAATTTATGCTGAAGATGTACTATTTTAAGGATTTGTTCTCGCTGTGATTAAGACAAATTAAAGAAAGGTAGAAAAGGCGCATAAAAGGGAAAATCTTCTTTAAACGTTCTAAAAAGATGATTCTAAAAGTTATTTGTCTGTAGAATAAATAGTTCATGAAATTATCCCCATTGGTGAAAGTAAATGAGAGACTCAATATATAAGTAAGAACTTTGGGGGAGTATATACCAGAAAGGTATAGTTATAAAATTGTTAAAGCTTAGTATAATTATCGAGATTTTCACCTTGTTTGCTTTTCTAATAGGATAAGTTGAAGAAGATAGGAAGTTTTTCTTTGAAATAAGCTTTTTTGATAGGAAAAAGTTTTTTTCATAACTAGAACAAATAAATGGATAAGTTCATATACTGTATTGTCGTTAAAGTAAGACATTATTCTCTCTGAACCAAGGAATCACTAGCACAATATGTGATTCCTTGGTTCTTAAGTATAATGTCTATGAGTAATTTGAAATAACCGAAGAAATAAAATCTTTGTTAATGGGCAGTCACAGGATTCTAGGTATAATAGGTTCACAATTTAGACTATAAAAGTTAATGTCCCTTTAGCTAAGAAGACTCCCTCCTTAAGAAACAAGCAGTGAGTATGAGTAAGGGGGATAGTTTAAAGTGCGGAATATTGTTTGATTTGGTTAACACATAAATTTAGCACCTCTGTACTGGTGTAAGAATTATAATGTTTATACCATTCTATTGTATTTTCTAAAGTCTGTTGTAGGGACCACTTCGGTTGCCAATTAAGCTTGAATTTTGCTTTACTAACGTCAAGGTTTAGTAAATTTGCTTCATGAAAATTCATTGGACCCATATTTTCTGTTGTCCAATCCCCGCAACCCCAAATATCTAGTAAACTCGTCACTAATTTTTCTACTGGAACAATATTGTCTAGGGATGGTCCGAAATTCCATGCACCTGAAAAAATAATATCATTATTAATAATTTTTTCTGTGAGGAGTAAATAACCGCTTAAGGGTTCTAATACATGTTGCCAGGGTCTAATAGCAGTAGGATTTCTAATAATAATCTTTTTATTCGATTCTAATGCTCGTATACAATCAGGAATAATCCTATCTATTGACCAATCACCACCACCAATTACATTACCAGCTCGAACGCTTGCAATTATTTTCTTGTGGTGAGAAAATTTTTCTTCTGAAAAATAAGAATTTCGATAGGAAGAAATTAAAAGCTCACAGCATCCTTTACTTGAACTATATATGTCATGACCGCCCATAGGATCAATTTCACGATAACCCCAAGGCCATTCTTTATTTTCATAGCACTTGTCACTTGTCACCATAATTCCTATTTTAGCTGATTCATGTAATCGAATTGCCTCTAGTACATTCATAGTTCCTAGAACGTTTACCTCGTATGTTTCTCTAGGATATTCATATGAATACTTAACTAGCGGTTGTGCAGCTAAATGGAATACAATTTCAGGGTTATAATCTGTAAAAACTTTATTTAGTTTACTAAAATCTCTTATGTCACCGCGAATGTCTATTATATTATTTTGAAGATTGGTAACATTAAAGTTGTCGTTTTTATTTTTAGGATCCAATGAATATCCAATTACAGTGGCACCTAATTCCTTCAACCATAGGGATAACCAAGAACCTTTAAAACCAGTATGTCCTGTAATTAAAATTTTCTTTCCGTAAAAAGCGTTATTAAAGTTTTTGTTTAACAATTAATCCACCTCCTTTAGTACAATATTTTCAGGGGATTAGATATAAATGTGTATTGTTTTTATACCAATTAATAGTTTTAATAATTCCTTCTTCAATATTAATTCTAGGTTCCCAAGAAAGAGATTCTTTAATTTTGTGAACATCTGCTTCAGGAACCCATCTTTCATTTGTTCTAGAGGAAATTGCACCGTAATTTGGTCTGGAATTGGTGTTCAAATGTTTGAATAATAATTCTACATAATGTTTTAAGGGATGAATGGTACCACTCCCAATATTAAAGATGTCATTTTGTACAGTGGTATTTTCTACTGCTAGGATACAGGCATCTATTATATTTTCTATATAACAATAATCTCTTAATTGATTGCATAAAGTTAAATCTACATCTTTATTTTGTAACACTTGCAAGATAATATAGCTGAATATTTTATGTGGCTCCTCAGCCTCTCCGAATATGCCAAAAGGTCTTAGTGTTATAAGATTAATATTGTTTTCGCTTGCCATTTGATGGGCTAATATAGTAGCAGCAGCTTTGGTACTTCCATAGATATCCACAGGAGTTAGTAGCATATTTTCATGAATAGGTTCCATTTTATTGCCGTATTCAGAACTACTACCCATATGAATAATTTTTTTGCAATTTACTAATTTTGCTGCCTGAATTATGTTACATGTCCCTATAATATTTGTTTCTATAGCGTGCATGTAGTCTGTATGGGCAGAATTTACACCATAGGCTGCCAGGTGAAAGATATAATCCGGGTTAACTTTCTTTATTACATCTTGTACTTGTTTTTTGTCTCGTATATCTATTTCATAGGTTTCAATATTTTTTAGAATATCCTTTAGTCTCCAAGAATTGGATGATGTTCTTATAAAAAGAACAATTTTTGCTTGTAAATTTAAAAGTCTTCGTACCAAGTGAGAACCAATAAAACCATATCCACCAGTAATAAGAAAAGTTTTATTTTTAAATGAAGTAATCATAGTGATAATCTATCCTTTATTAAGATGTATTTTTAGTTAATGGAATAAATTCACTTATTTTAACATAAGGAGAATATCAGTCTTAATTGTGATGAGGGGAGGAGTATTTAAAATAATTTTTTATTGTATTTGTATCAATTTGGCCAGCAAATAAAGGGAATGGGGATTTTTGAAAAGTGTTATGAAGGATATGACATGTCTTGTTCAATTGTTCAATATAAGGAATATATATATGATCTAAAATCGTTGGAGGTAATTCTAAAGTTTCATGTTTCCACAAGTCGAACTCATTTGGATTAATAATCTGCATACTTCCAAAATGAAAAGCAATTAATTCATCTTGATCAATAAGAACTTTATTATCTGTTTTTGATATAGAACTGCTATTTAGAATTACATTCCAAGGTGCTGCATCAATACCTTTATGAGTCATAATTTTTATATTAGAAAAAATGTTAGGAATGTGATTTAAATATTTTTGGTCACCCCATCTATTCATTTCAACATCATAATGATTTTTGCAATATTCTAGGCATTTATCTTTCCACCATGTTAAAATTTCTTTACTATTTTGATCGTTTTTAAAGCCAACTAAACCAGCTTGGTATATACCGTGTATGCTTTCAATTTCAGTAGAACTTCTTTGGGGGCATAGGAATATAGAGTATTTCCACCATTCATCAAGAATGATATTAGGTGCTGTAAAGAAATACATATCAGCATCACAATATATAATGTGATCAACCTCGGGATAAAGACTAAGGACATGTAGACAAAGAGGTGCTTTTAATGTCCAACAATATTCTTGTAAATTTCTCTCATTTTTTATACTGAGGAGTTCATGATTTTCAAGATCTTTTACCGGAATGAGTATGGCGTGCTTTAATTTTAAATTCTCCAATATTTGATAAGTTAAATCATCCATACAACAGATCCATACAGTAAATTTAGTGTTGAGATTTTCTAAGGAATAATAAGAGGTCAATCCTTGAATTAATCGTTCTTTACTTATAATCATAGAAAAGTTCATAAAATGGTTGGATTGATTCATTTTTCTTCTTAATTGTGAATCTTTATATAAGGTTTGAGCTTCATTTATATCTTTTTTACTTAAAAATTGTTTCGTATTTTTATTAAATTTTTCTTTTAATTGCTTTAAAACAAATTGGATTCTCTCTAAATAAGGAGTGTAAATATGGTTTAATATATTGTTTGGTATTGAAATTGCTCCCAAAGACCATAGATCAAAATCATTTTCAGTAAAGATAGTAATACATGCAAAATGGTAAACAACTAGTTTATCATTTTCAATAAATACATCATTGTTACTCTTGTCAATTTTGTAATCGTTATTATATATACAGTTCCAAGGCGCAGCATTTATACCTAAGTTATTGGAAATTTTTACTTTTGGAAAATAGATAGGGATATAATCTAAATACTTTTGGTCGCCAAACTTTCCCTCCTCAGGTTCGGCACTACACCAATCTATACATTTATTTTTCCACCAACTTACACTCTTTAGTCCATAGAGATCATTCTTAAATCCAATTAGACCAGCCTGATATTTGCCGTACATTTTTTCTACCCAATCACGATCTCTTTGGGGAGTAAGGAAAATAGAATGTTCACCCCATTCCTCAAAAATAATATTAGGATCAGAGAAAAAGCATAAATCACCATCACAATATAGAATAGATGGTAAATGGTAATTTACCAATAAATATTCTATCAAGACAGATTTTAAAGTCCAACAATATTCATTTACTTTTCTTTTTCTCTTAATTGCTTTTAGTTCACTATCTTCTAATTCTTCAACTTGTAAAAGGTTTACGTTAATTAGATTCATTTCTTTTAATAATGAATATGCAAAAGGATCTATACAACAAATCCACAATGTAAATTTTTCTGAGTACTGCATTAATGATTGCTGTAAGGCAATGATTTTCAAGACATATTCACTACCTACAATGACACAGAAATGATTATTTAGATCATGTTGTTGATTATAGAATTGATGGTTAATTTGTTTTTGAGTACTTTTAGGGGAGAGATTTGAAGTCTTAATTTCTGTTGAAAGCGGGTTAATTATTTTCTCATTAGAGGGGATATATAATCGAGGTAAACTTATTTTTTTATCATTAAAGCTCAATGTTTATTCAGTCCTCTCCACTAAAATTTATTAGGATTCCAACTTTCATCTACGGTTTTTAAATCTTTAGGTGTATCGACACTAGCCCAAAAATCATTGTGTTCATAGACTGCCAGCTCATTATCTTTTATTAAATTTCGGAGAGGATCTTCTTCTAGAACACAATCATCACTATTATCTAAATAATTGAATATTTCTTTGTTAAATACAAAAAACCCCCCGTTAATTACTTCATCAAGTAATGGTTTTTCTTTAAAATCAATAGCAATTCCATTTTCAACCGCCAATAGGCCATATTGACTATTCTTTTTAATTCCAGTTAATGTAGCAATTTTTCCTTTTTCTTTATGGAATGCTATTAGTTGATCAATATCTATATTGGCTAATCCATCGCCATAAGTTAATAAAAAGGTTTCACCCTGTACAAAGGGTTCAAGTTTTTTTAGCCTTGCCCCGGTCATTGTATCAATTCCTGTATCTATAAAGTGTATATTCCAATTTTCTAATTCCTGAAGTAGCGTATATTGACTGGTTTTAAAATTCAAACTAAAGTCATTCTCTTTCCAGCTAAAATCCATAAAATATTCTTTAATTTTCTCACCTTTATATCCTAAGGGCAAAATGAAATCAGAATGTCCATATTTTCTATACCAATTCATTATATGCAAGAGGAGAGGCTTTCCTTGAACTCGAACTAATGGTTTGGGAATGTCCTCTAAAATTCCTTGCATCCGAAGCCCTTTTCCGCCACACAAAATTATGACTTTCATAGATCTATTTCCTTCCTCTCTATATATTTTACTAATTTAAACTATGTAGCTTGTTTGATAAATGTATACACGGTTGTACCATAATGACAATCAACTAAAAAAATATGTTAGATTTATAATTCAAATGCTGATTAAATGTGGAGAATACGCACTGTAGTTTATCATCAATTGTATGTAAATTAGGTTATTTTAAAAATTAATGCTTTAGTTATATTTAATACTAATGAAAGACATTGCTTGTTTGTAAGATAAAAGAGGGGGAGGGAAATCAGGGGAATTGAAGAATCTTATAATGAAAAATCTAAGAAGACAAAATTATACTGAAAATAAGATAAAGTATGGAAGTAAGTAGTCATGAACATATTACGTAGCAGAATAAACTGATTGTATAAATGATTTCAAAGAAATTAACTATTTAAAGGAAAAGTGAACAAATATTACATTTTACATTCTAGAAATCTAAAAAAGAGCACCGCATAAAGGTGCTCTAGTCATGAAATTAATTTTGTAAAGAACTATTGATCCTATAAAGAAGGACTTATGAATTATTATATGAACGGATAATGAATTAAGTGTGTATCAATTAGAGGGGAATTTTATTTCTCTACGCCTATTTTAATCTACAGACAAAATTATGTGAAAAGTAAAAAGAAAATTAATAAGTTAATGCTATTTTATTTAAAATATAATCCCAATCGGAATCATCACCTTCCCATCTATCCTGATAACGTGGGAGTTCAATTGAACAAACCCTCGGTATGCCCCAATTTTGTTCAACAATATTAGATAAACCCTCCTTAAAATTAACGATAAGAATATTAAAATCTTTATTTGAAATTTTGGATAATACGTTTTCTAATTCAACTGCTTCATCTCGATTTCCCCAAATTCTAATGAATAAAATTGATTCACTACTAGTTATTTTTTCAAGGAATCGATTAATTTTAGTGTCTAATTTAGCTTTAAAAGAAGGATAGATTACTTTCCAATCCTCATCTGAGTTAATAGGAAAGTCATGCATTGAAAAACAATTATAATAAGTGTCCTTTATACAGTGGGTAATTCGTTCTGCCCATTTAGTTTGATTATCAAATTCTGATTCAATAAGACCGTAACTTTCTGAACCTTCTATGACCATATTTTCCAACTTCATAAATTTTTCAAATCGATTTTGAAGTAATCTGTTTACATCTGAAAGTGATGGATAATAAAACCAATCTAAAGGTCCAGAAAATGTTCTTAAATGGTGCCTTTTGATTTGGTTAGTAACTTGGCACAATCCTCCTAAACTTACAATTAGGCCATAGGATTTTTGTATATCCTCTAGGTTCATCCTCATCATCCTTTTTATAGAATAATTTAAATTATCTCTTCAGTATATGATGCAATAATATATTGATGTGGACCTATATATCAAAGTAGATAAAGCCAATACATTCATACAAACTTAAAAAATCAAAATGCCTAAGTTAAGGAATTTAATCTTTGATGTTATATCATGGAGTTGCCATTGGAATGAAAGTGGTAGGGAGATTACACGAGGGTTATATATTCTCCAGCAACCTAAATTAGAAACCTGTCCTTGTTTACTTCAGTAAAATTTTAATCCTTTTAAAAAATCCTTAGGTAAAAAAGAAAAATCTATTGGTTAGCATTTAACCAGTAGATTTTTCTTTGAATTAGCATCTTTTACATAATAATTATTGAAGATGGAAAATTCCATTAAGAAATGCTATTAAATACTAGACTAATTTCTAATGGTCCCAGTATCTTTTATTTTGACGTGTGTTTTTACATTTATTTTAGCCTCTGCTAACGATTGTAACCAATCTCCTTTTACTTTTTTCCACTCTTTATATTGAAAGGCTCTAGCGTATAGGGATAATCCAATTGGATCAATTTTATTCTGCTGTATCTCATTTAATATACTTTTTAAATTATTATTAATTTCTTTTTCAATAGTACTTTTTAAATTATTTATATTTTTTTTATTATCATAGTGCCCCTTCTTTAAATTCGGATTGGTTTTTTCTATTAAAGCTACATTGGCATTGATATCGAGATTAAATATAAACTTTCCGTTTTGAAAAGTAACCTCTACCTTCCTTGTCGCATTCTGTATGAAGATAGAAGTGTTTGTTTTTTTGTTTGATTTTTTAGGCGGAAGCGCAAGGTGTAGTATCATTCGGCCGTTACTTTTTGGCTTATTTATAAGATTGAAAAATTTAACATCTTTTTTAGGAATATGAGTTAAGTATTTCCCTTGTCGATTTAAAAATGCAATTCCTACCGTGTCGATTTCATTCTTTGTTTTTTTGATAAATGGAACAGTTTGCGTCATTCCTTCTTCGTTTTGTTCTCTCATTAATTGTTGAATTGTAGAAGAGACGGATTGGTTATTTTGAATGGAGGATTCGATTACACCATTTATATAAGATGAAAGTGATGGTTTACTAGGCTTGTGAATTTTAAAAATTTCTTCTGCAGATCCATCTACAAGTACTATTTTAGCATTAATGGTAGCGTAAGGATCACGGTAAGAAGAATCAAGCTCCTGCAACCAATTTGCTTCTTGCGCTAATTTTTTACCAATTAAAATGATTTCAGCTTTGGAAGCTGTCATAAAGCCAGTTAATTTTGTATCTATCTTACTGAATCCAGTATATACAGTTGATGCTTGTGT
Source organism: Bacillus sp. K2I17 (assembly GCF_002209985.1). NCBI lineage: Bacteria > Bacillati > Bacillota > Bacilli > Caryophanales > Bacillaceae > Bacillus > Bacillus sp. K2I17. Next base: position 14,539 of record NZ_NJGF01000048.1, on the reverse strand, counting down.
CCAATGTTCTATAGTACTTTTTGGCTGTTTATGATGAAAGAGTGGTATGCTTGTTCCAACTTTTATATCTCCATTAGGGGTTCTATCCAGGCCAATTAACAGGATTAATGAAACCTTCTCAAGGGGAATTCTCTGACTACAACCAATTATATATACACAACAAATTACAATACATATCCATTTTCGAATCAAAGTTGTTTCCTCCTAGTAACCCAAGTAAAAAGAATACTGTAAGCGAAAAATAAGATTGGTAATAGAATAAAGAAAATGACATTTAAGATATCCATAAGAGAATATATAAACAAATATTGATCCACATCGGGATTTAGGAAAATAAATAGACCAACAATAAATAACATAAAAGCAAGCAGAGCCCAATTGCGGGCGTTTTTTTGAAGTGAAATGGTCATGGATTCAAAACTGAAAAATAGATACGGATATATTGTAGTGGAGAATACAATTAAATAGTAAGCGATATAAATAATTTCTAATCGCTCTATGAAAGAAAAACGAACCCCTTTTAACAGATGAAATACTGGCCAAATTACATCTTTTATCCCCTCGGGACTAAAGTATATATAAGAAAGAATAGTCACATATAGATAGAAAATCATGGTTCCAGTATTAGCTATTAGTAGTCCTTTTATGGCCTTTTGTTTTTTTTGTAAGAACGGATATATATAATATGCAATTTCTAATCCAGCATAAGGGGTAATAGTTTCTTTTGTTGCCTTTAGAATAGGAGGTAATCCATCTTTAAAAATAGGTAGTAGGTGTAAAGGGTTGTAGTTACTCTTTAGTGAAAAAAGAAGAAATAGTGGCATCCAAGTAGTGAAGAAGAAAACAAGCATAGAATAACTAGTAAGAGCCCTTAACCCACTCAGAGCTAAAATAATAAATGGTAATAGTAATAATATAGTGATTTGATAAGCAGGAGTGGAAGGGAAGATCCACACTTTAACAATATCAGTTGCCTTTAATAAAGTATTAAAGCCAGCAAAAAATAGATAAAAGGCATATAAAAGAAAAAGAATGGTCCCTATCCATTTACCAAAGTATGTTTTTAAGATTTGCGAGAAATTTTTGTTAGGATTTTTTTGTAACATTAATATAATAAATACACCGATTATAGAAGTAGTTATCCATCCAAGGATGATAGAAATCCAGCCATCTGTGCCAGCCGTAGTAGCAAGTGGGCTTGGCATAATTAACATACCTGATGCTAGTTGCAGCGAATGAATGAAAATAATAAATTCGAATAAAGTTATTTTTTGGAAATTAAGATTCCCCATGTTAACCACCTTCTTTTTTCTTTCTTTGTTTCGGCTGTCCTGTACTCGAGCGGCTGGTAAGCATAGAAATAGGAAATCTTACAAAAGAATCTTTTAACTCTTGGAGACGAAATGGTGCGATTGGCAATCCGTATGGTGAACCATAGGAAGTTAGTGAAACAAAATGAGCAAATAAGAGCATTAATCCACTAACAATACCTACAATTCCATAAAAGTAGGCCAATAACATCATTGGAAAACGAATAAGGCGTATAGAACTTGATAAATCATAATTAGAAACAATAAATGAAGCAATGGCTGTAATAGATACGATAATAACCATAACGTTACTAACAAGACCAGCTTGAACAGCGGCCTGCCCAATTACAATCCCTCCAACAATTCCAATGGTTTGTCCAATTGGTTGTGGCAAGCGAATACCAGCTTCACGTAGCATTTCTAGTGTAATTTCCATTATAAAAGCTTCCAATAAGGGAGAAAAAGGGACTTTGACTCTTGACGTTGCAATAGAAGTGTACAAATCTATAGGAATGATTTCAAAGTGAAAAGAGACTATAGCAATATAAAACGCTGGTAAAAAAATAGCAATAATAAATCCTGCGAATCGTAATAAGCGAAAAAATGAAGCAATGAGCCAATGAATATTATAATCATCTGGAGTTTGAAAGAATCCAATTAAATTCATTGGAACAATCATTGCACCAGGGGATCTATCCATTAACACTGCTACTTTTCCATCAAGTATATGATTTGAAATAGCATCTGGGCGTTCGCTTAAATAAGCCTGTGGAAAAGGAGACCAATTTTGATCCTTTGTAAAATTGGATAGTTCACCAATGCTTAATACAGCATCTGTTTTAATTCTACAGATTCTGCTTTCTATTTCTTGGACTACATCTGCGCTAGCAACATCACCTAAGTAAATTAAATAGACTGAAGAAGTGGCTCGTTCTCCAATCGTCAGCTTTTTGATTTTTAACTCTTTAGAAGGAAGATATCGACGGATTAAGCCTATATTTTTTGTGGCATTTTCAATAAATCCATCATGGGATCCTTTAATAGTAACTTCTGAAATTGGTTCTTGAATTGCTCTTTCTGCCCAACCTTTTGTATTTATTAGAAGTGACCGCTTTTCTCCCTCCATAAATAGAACACATTGACCTTCAAGTAATCCTTCTTTAATTTCATTCCATGTATATACTATTTTGGTATGAGTAGCAATAATATTAGAATTAAATATTTGACTGTCTTCACTTACCTTTTGTAATAATGGGGTAACAACATTTCCTTTTAAAGCGACACCATCTGTAAGGCCTTCAAAATAATATAGTAAAATATTCGTGTGAGTTTTTAATTGCAAAGGGTGTTCAATTAAATCGGCACTAATATCAAAGATATTATCTAAAGTATTTTTAAGTTCTTTTAAGTTACTTGTTTGGATTTTTTCAATGGTATTATTTGTTTTAGTTTCTAAGGTCTCTTCATTTAAGGACAATATTGACACCTCTTTAATATGTAACGATTAGTTGTATTTATTATTTTTATTTGATGGAATTTTATTCACAAATTTAAACAAATTGGGAATAAAAATTAAAAATTGAGAGTATAAAAGTAGAGGTGATTTGTGCGCAAATCTAAGTATCAAGTTAGCATTGAAATTTGAATGATTATAATAAAAAAGAACCCTTGATGGGCTCTTTTTCATAGTTGATAAATATGTTATCAACAATAGATGGCATTTAAGGTAATAATATAGATGTCTTTAAGTTAATCAGCTGAATTTTTTAGGAAGAACTTTTTTCATATCTTAATGCTCGATAAAAAAGGAAATTACATTTATTTGGGTGTTCTAGTGTAATTGAATTTTGCGCGCTAATAAATTTTGTTTTGGGACAAAATGTTTTTCTGGATTAACAGAAATATTGATACGCAAAATTCTTATTGGTTATTATGGTAGGTATCAAATATTTCTTTGGCCTTATTTTCTTGATATTACCGTACGTTTATATGTTTCTAAGGGAAAGAATACTTTCAGTTGTATTACCATCTATTGTTTGATTAAGATGGTAACATGAAAATGGAACGTTTACAACCAGAAAATAAAGAAAAAATATTAAATTACGACTTTTTTCGACAATTTTCATGTGTTAATATCTAATATTTTTATAGGAAAAGGTGGAGGGAAACGTACCTTTTCCTATAAAATGTTGTGTAGGAATTAGAATTAATTAAAGTAGTAATAATAGCTTAAAATTAGAATGTAATTCAATGAATTTGAGCCCAAAATCATGGGAACGATTGCTAACGTTATAATTGAATTTTTGAGCTGTAAGAGTTTTAAAAATATGGTCAAACTTTAGTCCACTTTGCGTTCCTTCCTTTTGTAACTAGCCTAATATGGCCAAATAATTGCAAGGAATTTAAAGCCTTACTAATTGTGCTCTCTGCAATGTCTGGATATCTGTTACGAATACTTTCCTTAGTAAAGGGTTGTTTTTGTTTAAATATAAAATCCTGAATTCTCTCAACTTTAGTATGTTTACATATAGAATCTAGAACGGTGCTATGCAGATCTTTGTAAGCCTCTAATATAATAGTTAAAAACGTTTTTAACCAAAAGCTACTATTATGTTCCTCGCAGTACCAATTTACCGAAGATTTATAAATCGAATTGTAATATTCAGATTCATTTTTCTTAATATACTTATCCAAACATACATATTTTACAAATGTATGTCCACTCTTAATTAGCAACAACTGCATTAACATAAATGCTAGCCTGCCATTACCTTGATTGAAAGGGACTATGCAATAAAAATTTAATATAAAACGAGCTATTAATAAAAGCGAATGTAGCCCCTTACTAGTATTTAATGAGTTGTATTGATCACATAATTGCTCCATAAACTGTGGGATAAGTTCATGTGGAAGAATGCGGTAACTATTCAAGTGCATTCCATGCTCGGGAATACCTGGAATAATAAAAGGTTTTTCACGCCAATTGGCACTGTCAGAGGTAATGTAATGTATTAGTTGAAAATGTAATTCCTGTATAGTTGCTGGATTAATTGATAAAGTACAGGAGTTTTTATGTACAAAAGAAAGTGTTTGATAATAACAAAAAATAGCATCTTCCGAAATGTTTTGAGGTACTATATCATCTAAAATAAGTTCTTTTAATCTTTTATGAGGAACTTTTATATCCTCATAAATAGTAGTGAAATTTTTTATGTAATGTAACGGTATAGTTTTTTCTAAACTATTAAATATTTCAGGGTTTTGTTCCTGATAAGCAGCTAATTTTCCTTTGAACTCGCTAATTTCACTTATTAAATTGATTAACCTCCTTTTTAATTCAATATTTTTATACTTATCATCAAAAAAGTCTCTCATTTTTGTTCCCCCTGTAACCCCTTAACACGTTGTTGCATACATCTTTCCATTCTAAAGGTATTTCATGACATCATTGTGAAATAACGACATTTTTGTTTTGATTTTGATCGTGTTTTAGAATCTGTATTTTCATTTGAAAATAAAAATATAGGAATTATAAAGAAGAATCGTTAGGATTCAATTTTAATAGGCATAATCCTAACATCAAATGTACAAATGTACAATAAAAAAATAAAAAATATAAAAGAATCGACTCATTTGAAAGATTATTAATTAAGTGTGAGTATAGATGTGTTTTAGTTTAAGTGTAAATATTGAAGTGGTAATAAAATTTTCATGGATGAAAAAATAGATAAGTCATTAATTTGTGACAGTTATGTGCCTAATCTATTCATTTGCTATTATGAGAATTCTAAAATTATATCTCAATGAGCTTAAATTTCTATATTTAGCATAAAGATTAGGGGAGATAAGTTGATGAAATGTATCATTAAATATAGAAATATGTAACGTTTCATACTTGTATTGTAAAATATTTTGACATAAGTTAATTTAAATACTAGGTACAGGAACATTTAATAAAAATTCAGTAATGTACCCTTTAAACGTTTCACCCTAAAAACGTTTGTATTTATTTATAAACCTCAAGCATACTGAAGTTTTTCCCTTTGTTTCTGTACCTTATTAGGTAAAAATAATACAATAAATTTGTGCGATGTTATGGGAAGAAATGGATTTTCAATTCTCTTTTTTATCTTACATTATCAATCTCTCGATGATTTGTTTAAAGTAAGGATTATTAGGGGAGGAGATAGCTATTAAAAAGGACTATAAAGTTAAGTTGGACAAACGATCGGGGAAACGAAAGATTATTTTTGTCGATGAACTGGGAAGCTTCCACTTTAAGTTTTTCTAAGTGGTGGATAGTTCATTCTGCCTGGTACTTTTAATATATAAGTTTGAACATCCTGAAGCTAATCAAAATATAAATTACATTAGTTATGTGGTTATAGGAGTATATGTCTAAGATTAAAGGATTTCTGTTTTTTTAGGGTTCAGAAATTATGTGTGAATTTAGCCTTGGAAATGACTTGTTTGTGTGTTATATAGCAGAAATGTGAAGTCTGGAAGAAACTGATATTATCAGTTCCTTCCAGACTTTTTTACTTTAAAAGTCTATTTTTTCTACGTAAGGTTAAATATAATTCTTTAAATTAATATTTGAATTTTTTGTGAAATTAAGTGAGGTTTTCATTCCTCAATTAATACATAATGTTACAAAATAGAGTTATTATATTTATTTTATTTTTATATGAGATTAAAAATAATAATAAACGTACCAATGTATGAGAGATATTAGTATATTTATTAGTAATTTGTTCATTTATCTCTATATTGCTATTATATTAGCGATAGCAATAATATATTGGGGGGACAAGAATGAATTTGAAATTTACATCTAAATTTGAAAGATTAAGAAAAAGTAAAAAAGGAATTGGTGCTTGTGTTTTAGCCGCAGGGGTGACGGCTATTACTATGATTCCTCAAAGTGCTTATGCACATGGATTTGTTGAAAAGCCAAGCAGTCGTGCTGCTTTATGTAGTCAGAATTATGGAGCGTTGAATTTAAATTGTGGAAATATAATGTACGAACCTCAAAGCCTAGAAGCACCTAAAGGATTCCCAGATGGGGGACCGATTGATGGAAAAATCGCTTCGGCAGGAGGACTGTTTGGAGGAATTCTTGACCAACAAACATCAAATCGCTGGTTCAAAAACACGATTAAAGGTGGAGCAAATACCTTTACATGGAAATATACAGCTGCACATCCTACAAGTAAATGGCATTATTACATTACAAAAAAGGGATGGGATCCTAATAAACCATTAACACGTGCTGAATTAGAACCAATTGGAACTGTGAAACATGATGGTTCTGCCGCATCAAATAATTTAACACATACAATTAATGTACCAACTGATCGCAATGGTTATCATGTTATTTTAGCTGTATGGGATGTAGCAGATACGTCAAATGCGTTTTATAATGTAATTGATGTAAATCTAGTAAATAATGAAACTCCCGATACAGTAGCTCCAAGTCAACCAACTGAATTAAATGCGTCTAAAGTTACTGCCAATAGTGTTGCACTAACATGGAAGGCTTCTACGGATAATATAGGTGTAAAGGAATATCAAGTGTTACGCAATGGGGAAGTAATTGATACGGTACCAGGTACAACATTTATAGATAAAAAACTAAAAGCAAATACGGAATATACCTATACAATAAAGGCGTTAGACTCTGCTGGAAACATATCAAAAGAAAGTGAAGAACTAAAGGTTAAGACAACAAATGAAATCCCAGATATAGAAGCTCCGACCCAACCGAAAGGATTACATAGTATGAGTACAACAGCGACCACTGTTGATTTGATGTGGAGTCCGTCTGAAGATAATGTAGGTGTAGACCATTATATTGTATATAGGGAAAGCTTTGGAGTTATGAATAAAATTGGGACAACGGCTAATACATCCTTTATGGATAAAGAATTAAAGGCTAATACATCGTATAAATATGTAGTGACGGCGGTTGATTTAGCTGGAAATGAATCTAGTAGAAGTGATGTATTAAATGTAGTAACAAAGTCAGAGGATTCCACATATGAAAAATGGGATGCAAGAAAAGCATATACAAAAGGTGATAGAGTAGTACATGAGGGAAAAGTGTATGAAGCAGTTCAAGATTATCAAGGCAATGGTGACACAAATTGGATTTTTGCTCTATCGCTTTGGAAGCCAGTTTTGAATAAATGATAAGTGGGCAAATGTAGTTAACATTTTTGGATTTTTCTTTGAAAATAAACGGTCGTTCAAAATATAAATTCTCGAATGTTTTAAATGATTTGCAAATAAATTTAATCTCCATCTAATGTTGACGAAATGAAATCGAAAAAGAATCCCATTGGGATTCTTTATTTTCTAATTTGTAATCGCGTATATTTTCACAGTGAATTTGTTAGTGGCACCAATTGGACTTGCGATATAATATTTTGTATTTGTGTAAGCTTCAGTCCTAGATCCATGTGAAATATTTTTCCAACGAATAGAAGCGGTACCTAGGGAAACATCAATCATTACATTGAAAGAGATAGTAGAAGGATGATCTATTTCTGAAGGCTCAATAACCCATTTTAATTCTTTGGTACCTGCAGGTAAACTATCAATTTTAAAGTTTTGACTGGATCGATTTTTTTGTCCGGATAAAGGACTAGATTCGGATGAAATTTGCGAAATTAATATCTCTTTTTCATTTGAATGTACACCATTTAATTTAATGATACTATCAATTAAACCTGGCCCAGGAAAATCAGCTGCGATAATACCAGAATGTCTAATTCCACCTTGTTGTAAGAGTTCAGTCCCAAGTGTATTCATCCCACCATAATATACTTGCCCATTTCTATCGCGAGGGAAATCACTCCAAGCATGAGTCGAATTCGTTTGAATTAACTTAGGGTTACTATCAGTATTTCTATTCTCTTTTCCGCTTGCAACAAACCAAGGATATACATTATTTAAAAATGCGGCTGCACCACCCGTACCACTAAAATGATTAAGATATATTTTTCCATTATTATAGTTAGTATTTGCACTTTGCAAATGATTTTTTATCGCATTCCATTTTTCATATATTTCGTCTGGTCCGCTTCCAATTTCAAATTTATCTTGAATGTTCAATCTATCGTAATCAATACCGTACAATTGAGAGGATGTAAAGTTTTGTAAGATTACAATTTTTCCTCGGATATCTCCTAAAGTAGGGTTGTTTCGGTCTATAGTTGGTACGGAATTAGGATCCCAAAAATATGAAGCATTATCGTTTTTATATTTTAAAAATATCTCCTCAAATGATAGGGATCCACTTTCGAGAGTAGTTTCTTCTTTTAAGCGCATTAAAATTGTTTCTGTCGGATAATCCTTCAAAAATTGGATTGCTTCTTTTAATACATCTTCAAATACTGCTTTTTGATTGACAATACCATGGTACATTGCAAAAGAATCTTTTACACGTTTAACGCGCATATCTACATATCGAATTCCAGAATTTAATTGTTGGGGTAGACTCATAGTTTGATTTCTTGTCAAATTTTCATCAAGAAAACTTGCTCCATGTAAAGCCATTGTACCATGAGTGCCTGGAATAGATATTTCACTTAATTTTGTTGAATCTGCTACTTCTGACATCCACGATGGATTTTGATAACCTATATTGGATTCATAGGAATAACCTGGATGACTATCAGCTAAAATTGTAGATGGTGTACTTAAACTTGCCAGTGTAAAACAAGTGAGGATGCTAACTTTAAAGAAATTTTTTATTTTGTTCATTTTATCTCTCCTAACCTTTAAACAATAGCTATAATAAGATGGTTTTTTACTATATTTATTGTTTTCTATTCCTAATGTAATGAATTTTTGTAATTGAAAAAGGGGTAGTGAGCTAACTTGAGATAGTATTAGTTTATTGTAATAATTTATATCTAATAGCCAAACGGATTTTTAAAGAATGGAAGCATAGATAGGTAAAAAATAAGCTTTTTGCTGTATTGTATACAAACAAAACAGAAGCCTTAAAAAGACTTCTATTTTGTGACATATTATGAATAATAAGGTGGTTAACAAATTAAGATAATGTGAGTGAGCGGTAAAAATCTATTTATAGCTGTTTCAGGAATTTCTTAAAACAAGGCTATTCAGGAAAAGTGGTCCCTACAATGCTAATAAAAATTAAAAGATTCTATTCATTAAAACTTAGACTAACTACAGTTGCGATAGATTGAGCTGCATGTTCCCAGCTTCCATCTATAACTTTCCCAAGCTGCTGACCAAGTGCATTTAAATCATTTGGATTAACTGGAATTCCATTATACGCAGCAAGAATTGATAAAAGTGGAGCAGCAAATGGTGTCCAACCACCTCTATCAATATTAAATACAGGCTTATCTACTACTTTTCCATCTTGCACAGTAAACTCATAATAAAATTGATCATCTGGACGGAAACTTAAATGATGAGAAATTTGTCCTTTAACATATTTTTTTCCTCGACCTAGATTTACTACTTCTATTTCTTTTACATTAAATTCATGCTCAAATACTTTTATTTTTTTGACTTCTGGACCATTTAAGGCAGCATTAACAGCTGTTTCTAAATTATTTTGTGCTAATGGTTGAATACTCATTTGTGCCTCTTTTTGTTGGATAGGAGTCTCTTTTTCTGCAGCAACCACTGATGTAGAAGGTAGTGCACCTGTAGCTAACGTAGCTGCAAGTGCTGTTGTCATCATGATTTTTCTTTTCATCTTCATAGTTTATCTTCCTCTCTTAAAGTTTTGATATATAATCTTTTAAAGACTGACATTGTGTAATATTCTATTTAATAATGCACAAAAAACTGGTTTAGGAATTATGTGGAATTATGTCAGAGAATTAAAATTAATTATATATGTATTTAAGATGATATCTATCTACACATATTTTTTCAATTTTTCGAAAAATGCAATGGTAATGACTTCTTAAGAGTCAATTTAGTACCTTGTTTATCAATAGAAATCCTATAAATAAACTAATTTCATAGTGAATATAGTATATTTGATATCAAATGTCTTACATAATGCTATAATATTTCACAATTTTTTATTTTAAAGAATGAAGCGATAAGGCTTCAAACCGTAAGGGATGCGGGGATAGTCAAATAAATTAGAGTTTGAAAGAATCTTTACTTAGGAATCCCTCATTTTTAAATGAAGTGAAAGTGGGGGGAATTCAAAGGGAGTACGCTTTTGAACGATTTTTTAACTGTAATAATTGATCCATTAACTAGTTCTATTCTTGCTAGAATGGTAGCTTTTATAATAATGAGAAAGAATCAAAGTTAAGATGCATTGAAAGAAAAGAGCGTAATAATTTTACGTACCTTGGTTAATTGTCAAAAGTTCGGAACAATCTTCCGTCCCTTGAAATAACAAGTGAAAATAAAAAGCACTCCCGTGAGTGCTTATTCAAATTCGATTTCTGTTTTACCATCTGATGTGAAGTATCTTATGGTTGTTTTGTCGTATTCTTGCAAGCCACTCTGCGCAACGGCGTCTTTTAACTTTGTTCTTGTTCTATAGCCAAAATTTTTCCGTAGGCCTTCGTCAGCATTTGACAATGCTGTTTTATCAACGAAAACATATAAGACATACAAGTTACTTTCTTTATTTAATTCAACCGCTGTTACAATACCACCGAAATATTCTATAATCTCATTGGTTCTACGTTCAACACTTTTCGCCATTCGTGTCTGCTCATCTTTTGGTTGTTCTGTTTTCGCCGTTGTTTGTTGTGTTTTTGGTTGCTCCTTTTGAACTATTTCTTTTTCGCCGCAAGCTGCTAACATTACAACCGATAAACCAACTGCTAATACTGATTTCTTCATCATCTAAATCCTCCTAATATAAATATCTAAATATTAACATACTATGAGATTTATTGCTGGATATGGAATGAAGATGCCAATTAGGTCATCTTCACTCCATATCCGTAATCTTTTCCAGTAAATAATGCAGTAGGTCTATCTTTTAATTTTATCTAACTTCTCAAAAAAATTAGATCGATCATTAATAGTACTCGCATCACCAAATAGCCAATTTTTATTGATTATAAACGATGGTTGTCTTCTCTAAGTAGGATGTTATGAAAAAACTGCTGGGAAGTCCTATATTAAAGAGTGTCTAGCATTTTCTATAACTAAGACCTAATAATATATAGACTACTTCTAAAGGAGAAAAGTTAATAAATGACAGAATTGAAATAAAATTATAAAAAATATCAATGCAGTGGTAGAATATGGTTGGTTAACCTATAGATGTATAATCAATAAATCTAGTATTAAAGGGGGAATTAATTTGGGTAATAGGAATAAAGGAATGAAAATTTATTTTCAAAGGTTAGTAGCTGTAAGTGTATGTTTTTTGTTATTTTTTCTGGGGAGCAATTATTCAAAAGCCGAAACTGTTACACCTATAATATTAAATCCTAAAGATGTAGAAGCATTTACCAATAAAGTAATTCCAGAGAAAATGAAAAAAGAAAACGCAGCTGGTGTAGCTCTTGTCGTTGTAAAGGATAATCAAATTTTATTTCAAAAGGGATTCGGATTTTCCGATAAAGAAAAGAGTACTCCCATTGATCCTAAAAAAACAGTTTTTCGATTAGCGTCAATATCAAAAGTTTTTACTGCTAGCGCTGTCATGCAGTTAGTTGAACAAGGTAAAATTGACATAAATAAAGATATAGTAAATTATATGGGGGGATTAAAGTATCAAAATAAAATGGGTGAACCAGTTACAATGGAACATTTACTTACCCATACAACAGGGTTTGATTACGTAGATCCTAGACCAGAGGATATCCATTATCAAGAGAATGATTATACTATGCTTAAAGATTATGTAGAAGATAATATGCCCACAGTAGTGAGAAAGCCAGGAGATACATATACATATGATAATTTTGCTTCTATGCTTCAAGGGTATATTGTTCAAAGTCTGACAAACACACCTTTTTACAAATATATGGCCAAGAATATTTTTTACCCTTTAGAAATGCATAATAGCAGTTTTGTTATGACTAATTTTATTAAAGAAAAGCTTGCAACAGGATATGATGCTAAAGGTAATGCCATTCCATTTTATCAAACAAGACCAACAGATATGCCACAAGGGAGTATGTTTTCTACAGGAAGTGATGTAGCCAATTTTATGATTGCTCAATTGAATGATGGTAAATATAAAAATAACCAAATACTACAAAAAGAAACCGTAGAAGATATGCAAAAAACAAAATTTGCTTTACATCCCAAATACCCTAATATGACATACGGATTTGAGTTCTTTTCACCGCAAAGTCATAATGGGCAATATGTGTTTGGGAAAGGTGGAAATATACCAGGTTTTTCATCTTTAATGTGGTTAATTCCTGAGCATAAAATTGGAGTTTTTGTAGTTACAAATAAAGATAGTTCAGCACTACCTGTTGAAGTATTTGGTGATTTTATGAATGAATATTTCCCAGATAAGACAAAGCCTGAATATTTAAACCCTAATGAAGAAGAATTAAAGAAATTTGAAGGGGTTTACCGTGATTTGAGATTAAAAAACCTAGTGTCACATGTGAACATAAGTGAAGGAAAGTTATATGTAACTGATAAGGTTTATGGTAAACAGGAGCTAAAACAAATAGACCCTTTACTATTTGAGGATGAAAAAGGGAATTATATGGCATTTAAACTTCACAAAGATGGTACTGTGAAAGAAATGATACATTGGAACTCTGGCAGCTCAGCGTTAAAGTTAAGTGAGCCTGAGAGATTTAAAGACGTAGATGAAAATCATCCATATGCTAAGTTTATAGATCCCTTGCATCAATACGAGGTATTACAAGCCAATAAGGAGGGGAATTTCACTCCAGAATCTTCTCTTACACGAGCAGAATTTATTTATTGGTTATCTCAAATTGCTTACTTTGCACCACCTTCAAAAAAAGAACCAGTGTTTACTGATGTAAAAAATCATCCGTATGCACCACATATTCAAAAGTTATATGAAATTGGTATTTTATATGAAAAAGAAGGAGAACAATTCCATCCAGACCGTGCAATTACTAGACAAGAAGCAGCATGGATTACTTGGCAGTATTTAAAAATGTTAGGAGCGCCATCTGCAGATGCAACATTAAAGGGAGACACTGATGATTGGGCAATAGAATCCGTGAAAAACATTGTAGGTCATCGTTTAGTAGGTCCTGAGGTTATATATAATGAAGATGGATCAGCAGATTATCTATCAAAACAAAGTATGAAACGGCAAGAAGCTGCTGCATTGTTATTTTACGTTTTGTTATCTAGTTAATTTGTTTTGAGGTAAATTTCACAAAAAGAAAACATCTAAAGAGTTTGAAATAATACACAGAAAAAGAATAGTCTTTGACCAATGATTTATCGTAACAAACAGGGGTGAATGAGTTATAACCATGCTCCAAATCTTAAGTAGAGCTGGTAATAGAATGATTTCTTAAATGTTTTGTAAGGTAAGGAGCTCCTTTCAGGGGAGCTTTTTTTATTTTATTATTAATAATTTCATATACCGTAATTATTAATAATAAAATAAAAATCTACAACAAGGGGATTCAGTCCAAGCTAGGTCTTAGTAATACACTAGATACCAACAAATATGATGTATAAAAAATTGTGTTCATCTTTTTTTGGTTAAGGATAATAATGTTAATTTATTTGATTGTTTACACAACAGTTCAATTATTAAAATTACCGACTGCTCACATTATGGAGGGGCTGGAAAACAACAAAGACGTTCTCAAATGTATATATAAACTTTAATAACAAAGATAAAAAAAGAATAGGTAATCGGAAATGTCGAAAGGATTAAATTGATATTAAAAATTGAAGGTGATACTATAAATTTAAACAATGTTTAAAACGTTGTTTAATTGATAGATTTTAGAGGAGGAGATAAGTTGAGGGGAAATGAAAACATATCTACGAAAGAAAAGATTTTAAATACAACATTGGAGTTAATTAAAGACAAAGGCTTCGAAAGTGTAACAATAAGAAAAATTGCGGCATTGTCAGATACTAATATTGCGCTTATAAATTACCATTTTGGCTCAAAAGAAAAGTTGATTAGTGAAACAATTAAAGTCTTATTAATTAGCTTTCAAGACACTTTTTCTATTTTAGATGATATTAAAGTGCCAGCAAAAGAAAGATTAAAAATATTTTTACTTGATTAT
>NZ_NJGF01000047.1:0-29530 GCF_002209985.1 Bacillus sp. K2I17 | reverse complement strand
CATCGGTACAAGTAATCGTCTTATTTAATGGATTTATATCAGCTACTGTTATGTAATTTTTATATAGATAGCCATCTTTATAATATGTAAGTAAAACCTCTTCTTCACCTAAATATGAAATTAACAGCTTATTTTCAATCCTTTCTTTTGCATCTTGCGTTAAGATTGGACGCGAGATTTTTGTTTGCTCCTGTATCATGTCTTTAATACAGATAAACTGCTCTGGCATACTAGCAAACGGTTGCCATTTTACCATGCCTCTTCCTTTTGGCATATTAGCATTCTTCACGATTTGTGCCCTCCTAATAATGTGTTTCTATATCTTGCTGTTGCGACGCTTGTGTAGGAAATTCCACGTAATATACTGTTCTTACCAAATCGTGTTCGAATTTCGTCCATAACCTTCGTTAATCTCATTTCTTTTTCTCTTTGTATAATGTTATCGAAAAGCGAAATTTGCTCTTCTCCTTCATGTATTAAATTTGTTAAGGAAAGACTTATCGATCGAATCGGCTCTCCTGTATGCCGCTCGTATAAAAAATATGTACAAACATTGTAAATATCCATCGTTAAATTTGTTGCTCTATTTAACGTATGTGCTTTTTTTATTCCTCCTCCATATTCCTTACTATATCCGACTGAAAAATGAATCGTTTGTGCGTATTTCTTTTCGCTTCTCAATCTGTAACAAACTTCTTCTGTATGCTCTAATAAAATAACGATGAACTCTTCTATTGAATAATCACGAAATAATATTTGGCTTTTTGCTATAGATGTTGTCGCTGGAACATATTCCTCTGCTATTCTGCTGAAATCAATCCCGTTACTATGCAAGTGTAATTCTTCCCCTATTACACCAAATGATTGTTTTAAATACTTCAATGGGTACTGCGCTAAATCTCCAATCGTATGTATACCTTTTCGATTTAATTTCATTTCCGTTTTATACGATATACCCCAAAATTTACTGAGTGGTCTAATACTCCATAACTTCTCGGGTATATCGTCATACGTCCACTGCGCTATTCCATCGTTATTCTTTTTCGCTTCCACATCCAGTGCTACTTTACTCAATAATAAATTGGGTCCAATACCAATCGTACTTTCAATCCGTGTACGTTCATATATTTCTCGCTTAAACTTTAATGCGAACTCGCACGGATTACTCGCAAACAAATGAATACTTGCGGTCATGTCCATAAAAAACTCATCAATACTATATTGATGGAAATCTTCCGGCGCAACATACTGTAAAGCTAAACCGGTTATGTAAGTTGAACACTTCATATATGTATGCATAATCGGATTCACAATAATAATATCTGACCGCTTCGGTATTTCGTACATTCTAGCCATCTTCTTTATTCCTAACGCTTTTAATGGCGGTGTTGCTGCTAATACAATTGATCCACTCCGGTTTACATCCCCTACGACAGCCAATTTCGTATATCGTGGATCAAGTCCTTTTTTAATACATGACACACTTGCATAAAAGCTACGAAGATCTACACAAAGAATAATACGATTCGGTAAAAGAGAATAATCATACAAGGTTATCACTCCTAACAAAAAGAACATTCGTTCTTATTATATACGAACTAACGTTCTTTTTAAAGGTATTTTCATGAAAATTTTGGTTAATATAACCGTACATGAACATTTTTCAAGAAAAAATCAAGGAATTCACCTCTATATTTTTTCTTGAAAAATGTAAATAGATACAAGAAGAAACAACTAGATTCTTTGTCAATAGATACGGTATTTTAGAACCCGTTTTTTAGTATTCAAACTTAATCCTGTATTTAAAAGCAATATACTTATATAAGAAAGACTTATTTCGAAAAAGAGTACTATTTAGCAGTGCTTGTTTATAGAAAATAAATTATTATTGGTTATTTTCTCAACGTTGTTTTCTAGTTTTATCATTCAAATTTAGACACATATTTATCTAACCTACATAAACTAATAGCGTATAATTGCATACTTTATCGATTTTTTATAACAATATCTCGAACGGACTATCATGAATCATAAATTTATTAACCCGGATACACGAATCATCTTCAATGAAATCCTGAATATCCAAGTAATATCGCGTGTATTTCTTTTAAAATAAACATTGGATACATTAAAATCACAGCCTGTTTTTTGAATGCTAAAGAAAGATTGTTTATCTGTATCTCCTCAATCGAATCCCTAATTATATAATTTTGTACAAGAAAGGAATTGAATTTATGCAAAATTTTAATTTCCTTTGTGAACAATTTGCTACAATACTTAAAGGGAAAGGTAAAAGAAATCAAGGTGGTTGTTCAGTGTCTTTTCACCGCGATTTTAGGGTGCTTGTTCAAGCAAAACCGAGTACTTCTGTAGTGCCCGTCGGAGTAAGTTTTGAATCGTTGGATCCAAATGGTAATGCATTAAATTTAGGCGAAATCGCTGTTCTACAAGAAGAAATTCCTGCATTTATGAAATCAATTGTACAACAAGGAATCATTGTAAGTGCTTTACATAATCACTGGCTGTACATGAATCCCTTAATTATGTATATTCATATCCAGTCGGTAGAGCCTCCATTACATTTTGCACAAAAGTTAGCCCATTCTTTTTTGTCCTTAAGTAGCTATCCTATCGCTAATAATGAGGGGCAATGATTGGTGTTTCGGATATATTTACACATTACATTTTCTACATGTGCGAACATCATAAAATTATTTCACTTTGTGCCCAAAAGAAAAAAACTGCCTATCAAATTTTTAGATAGGCAGTTTTTGAATCTATTAAAATAAAGTACCCTACTATTTTATAAAATACTATTCCCTAAACAAAAATACAGATTTGCAATTCACTTTGGCTTTCTTACCTCATATATTCCTCTAAAGTTAATTTTTCCTTATATATTTTTTGCAATATCTCCTACACAGCGAATACGCTAAGGCTCATACGCATAACCAGTTATATTTTCCTTTTCCTTTGGATAACGAATGATAAACCCTGCACTCTGCATCTAGACGGTATACCCCTTGTCCACAGTAAGACTTTATTTCAAACCCACAAAAAATAGATTACCTGCACACTAAAAGGTTTAGCGCACAGGTAATCTAGTTGTTTTTGAGATTAATAAAAACCTAATTTATTTTTTGAATTCTTCCATCAATAATAGACTGAATTGGTTCTTTTGATTTTTTTATATAATCTACTAATGCTTCAAAATCAGTTGGTCCTGTTTCAGCATCTTTACCGTTTTTAAAGGATACAAATCCATCTCCACCTGAAGCTAGAAATGCATTCGCAACTACGCTGTAAGTTTTAGAAGGAATAATTTCTTCTCCATCTGTTAAGCGGATACTTGTTACTTTTTCTCCATTAGGCTTGTTCGCATCCCAAGTGTATTGGATCCCTGAAATTTGAAGCATTCTTGTTATGTCTTTTTGCCATTGTTGATTTAAAATATCACGAATGTCTTGGCCTGTTAAATTTACTTTTATTAATTGATTTCCGAATGGTTGAATACCATATATCTCTCCCCATGTAATATCACCAGCATCTAAGTCATTACGAATACCACCAGGATTCATAAGAGCAATTTGGGATTGCATTGTTGCACGCTGGGCATCAGCAACTAAATTTCCGAGAGTAGATTCACCAGCCGTATTTAGTTTGCGATCTAGTGGAGCAATAGACTTGCCTACAACTTCATTAACAAGAGGTGCGATTTTTGCTTGATATTTCTCCATCTTCTTCTTTATTTTTTTATCAGGCTCCATGCCTTCATGGTAAGTTGTAACAATTTCTGCTTTTTTCTCAACAATATCTTGTGTCTTACGATCAATCTTTACATCAACATCAGCAAAAGCCATACCATAAGAATTTGCTTGTACGACAAGTTTATTATTAACAGTTCCATTTACATAAGTGTGGCTATGCCCACCAAAAATAACATCGACTTCTGGATCAGTCTCATTTGCTAATCGGACGATATCACCATTTGTTACGCCGTTCCCATCTGTTGTACCTCCGTTATGCGCAAGAACAACGATAGATTTAACGCCTAGTTTTTTTAATTGCTTTACGGATTTGTTAATAGCTTCAACTTCATCTGTAATTTCTACATTCTTTAGCATAGTAGGCATAACAAGGTTAGGAACATCCGTTGTTACGACTCCGATAAATCCAATAGGAACTCCTTGTACCTTTTTTATAGTGAATGGTGGTAAAAATAAACGACCGGTGGATTTATTATATAAATTTGCAGCAACATATGGGAATTTTGCTCCTTTAAAATTCCCTGTTTTCTCATGGTATCCACCATAAATAAGGCGGTTCATTTCCGCAACACCTTCATCAAATTCATGATTTCCTATAGTTCCAACATCGAATTTCAAATCATTTAGAAATTCAATCGTAGGTTCGTCTTGTAATAATGCTGAAACAGGAGTACTTGCTCCAACAACATCGCCAGCATGTACCTTTAATGTATTCGGATTTTGTTTTTCACGATCACGTAAATAAGCCCCTAAGTACTCAATTCCCCCTGCATCTTTATTGTTAATTTTTTTTACAGTGTCTACCTGCCCATGAAAATCGTTAATACCGAGCATTTGCACATCTATGTAGCGGTTTGGTTCTGTACTTGCTTGTGCTGAAGGCGCAGCAAATACACTAGTAAAAGTAACTGTACTTATTGCTAAAGCAACTGGAATGATTTTTTTCAACATAAAATTTCTCTCCCCTAATTAAAATCAGACATAATACGATGTTATTTTAATATATTAAGAGGATTATTTCTATAAAAATTCAACTAATTATAAAAATTAATAAGATTTTATTGTTTTCTGACAAAAAAATCTTTGTTTTGAGGATTATTCAAAATATTATCTTGATAGTAATATAGCAATACATCTAAGAGGTCTAAAAAACTCTAACCATTACATTTTAGCTGTTAAGAAGATTATTCAATTCGAAATTAATGAGTATTTTTCAAGATAACATCTCAATATCACCATTTAAAAATGAATAGAAATTTCATAATGGAAGATTACCGTGGTGCACTACTCCTAATTTAAAAAGATGCTCCTGGATTTATCCAAGAGCATCTTTTATAAAGCTTTATTTTTACTTGTTTATAATTTATCAATTAACAATTATATAGTTGTAATCAGTCCTTTAAAAATGATAGGAGTGCTTCATTAAATTCTTTGGCATGCGTTGCATTTAGCCCATGTGGACCACCCTTTATTAACGCTACTTTAGAATTAGGAATTGCTTCATGTGTTAACTTCCCACTATATTCAAATGGTACAGTTGCATCTGAATCACCATGAATAACAAGGGTAGGTATATTAACCTTGGCTAAATCACCTCTGAAGTCTGTTTTGCTGAAAGCAGCGATACAATCTAGTGTCCCTTTAGGTGATGCACCCGCAGCGATATCCCTATTGTAAAGTCGAAATGGTTCACTAACTAAGTCAGTTCGATCTCCAGCAGCAAAAAATCCTTTCGTAAACTCATCAAGGAATGCTAGGCGATCACTTTTTACTCCATTTTCAAATCCTTGAATTGCTACATCATCTAATACACCCTCAGGATGATCAGCTGACTTATAAAGAAATGGTGGTACAGCTCCTGCAAATACAGCCTTCTCTACTCTATTGGTTCCATATTTTCCAATATACCGAGCTACCTCGCCTCCACCCATAGAAAAACCAACAAGTGTGACATTTTGAAGCTCTAACTGTTCTAATAGTTGATGTAAATCAGAAGTAAAGGTATCATATTCATACCCTTCCCACGGCTGAGATGATTTTCCAAAACCTCGACGATCATATGTTATAACTCTGTATCCAGCCTCAACAAGAGCGGGAACTTGGTATTCCCAAGATCGACCACTTAGCGGCCAACCATGAATTAGTACAACTGGTTTTCCTATGCCATGATCCTCATAATATATCTCAATTGGTGCTTGATTTTCGGTTCCTACAGTAATCTTTGCCATTCTTCTACCTCCAAAAAATATTTTAATATATATCCTTTTCTTCAATAATCCGGATGAATCTCGTAACCTATTTATGCGTGTTTATGTTGTTAACTCTAAGCATGGAACAATTCCCCATTTAATAGTTTTTTCAGCATGAAATAATTGCTGAACATTCCTCCTATTCAATTCTAATAACAAAAATAGGTAACTATCAATATCGTTCTATCTATAGAATGTATAGGTAAAACCAATCAATTTTATGGTGAAAATAACTATAGTTACCATCTATCCGAATTATAGATAATTTAGAATTGATTAATGAATCGGTTTTCAAATACTATAAATTTGTATAGCGCTTCATATTCTGTGAATGCTGTTATAACTAATATTATCGTTCAGCTTAGTTACAAACTAATCGTAACAAACGAAGAAAATCATGATAATATTTGACTATTTAAACTTTCTTCGATTACTTAATTTTTAGGAGGAATACATAATGACTGATCTCTATTCTCGTATTAACAAAGATGATGCTGTCGTGCTTTTAGTAGATCATCAAACTGGTCTTATGTCCGGACTAGTACGTGACTATGGTGTTGATGAATTTAAGAACAATGTTTTAGCTCTTGCTCACACTGCTAAGTTTTTTGATTTACCAGTTATTTTAACAACTAGCTTTGAAAACGGACCTAATGGACCTTTAATGCAAGAATTGGTTGATCTCTTTCCTCACGCACAAAAAATAGCTCGACCTGGACAAATTAACGCATGGGATAATGATGATTTTGTAAAAGCAATCGAAGAAACTGGAAAAAAACAACTTATCATCGCGGGCGTAGTTACGGACGTTTGTGTTGCTTTCCCGGCACTTTCTGCTATAAAAGCTGGATATGAAGTATTTGCTGTTACTGATGCTTCAGGAACTTTCAGCAAACAAGTTGCAGATGCTGCCAATACGCGTATGGCACATAATGGCGTACAACTTATGAACTGGTTTAGCGTAGCTTGCGAATTACAACGCGATTGGCGAAACGATGTTGAAGGTTTTGGCAATTTACTTGCTAGTAATCTTCCCGGCTATCAAAATATAATTGGAAGCTATTTAGGAGCTCAACGAGACCTTAGTAAACAAAATGCATAAATGTATTTCAAAGAAATAGCTTTAAATCACTTTCAAAAAAATGGATAGTATAAATTTAGTGCTGATTAAGTCAGCACTCTCTTTTAAATTAAAAAGTATAGTAAAGCTTTTATTTTTACGATTACAGCTTATATTGACAGAAAATACATTACTTTCTAAATTTAATCTTAAATAATAAAAAAGGAGCGTTTTATTATGAGTAATTTAGAATTATTAAATCCGGAGAACAGCGCTTTAATCTTGATTGATTTTCAGCCTCAAATGACTTTTGGAGTTGCAAGTATTGATAGACAAACATTGATTAATAACGTTATGCTACTTGCTAAATCAGCAAAAACTTTTAACGTACCTACTATTCTTACTACAGTTGAGACACGCAGCTTTTCTGGTTATTTTTGGCCGCAAATTCTTGACATATTCCCAAACCATGAAATTATAGAACGCAGTTCAATGAACTCTTGGGAAGATCCAAAATTTGTTGAAGCAGTTAAAGCAACAGGTAGAAAGAAATTAATATTTGCAGCACTTTGGACTGAAGTTTGCCTTGCATTCCCTGTGCTTGAAGCAATTAAAGCTGGCTATGAGGTGTATGCAGTTGATGATGCTTCAGGTGGTACTAGTTTGACAGCACATAACGCTGCTATGCGTCGTGTAGAACAAGCTGGTGCAATTCCAGTAACAGCAATTCAAGTTTTACTTGAATATCAACGTGACTGGGCACACAAAGATACTTATGATGCGGTAATGGAGATTGTAAAAGAACACACTGGTGCTTATGGTCAAGGCGTAGAATACGCATATACTATGGTGCATGGTGCGCTTCCAAGCAGGAAAATATGAAACAAGAAGGAGTAGCTGTCGAGGAGACTTATACAGAGAACACGATGGATGCTGCTGATCCAGTAACAACGATTGTTACATGGAAAATTCAACAAGGTAAAGAAAAACAGTTTGAAACATGGAGACATGAAATCGAAGCTGCCGCTACTAAATTCCCAGGGCATTTAGGTGTAAATCTAATAGTCCCTAATAATGCATCCAGAGAGTATACTGTTATTTTTCGCTTTGATACGTATGAGCATCTACGTGCTTGGCAAGAATCAGATGTTCGCCGAGATTTGTTAAAAACGGCAGAACAATTTCAAGTTACTAATCCGAGTTACAAAACTGAAAGCAGTTTGGCCTATTGGTTTGTTACTCCGAAAACGCCAGTTCCACCGCCAAAATGGAAAATGTCTATCGTTACCCTTCTGGGTGTATGGCCTCTTAGCATGTTAGTTCCTAAATTGATAGGACCTATTATAAAACATATGAATCCTATTATGTCCGCTTTTTTCGTTTCTGTATGTATAGTGTCCTTGCTATCATGGGTAGTTATGCCGATTTTCGGTAAATTATTTCATCCATGGTTACAAAATAATAGGAAGTAGACGAGGTGTGAATATGAATTTACCGGATATGATCTTATATAACGGAAAAATTACTACCCTTGATCCCTCTCAACCTGAGGTGTCTGCTATCGCCATAACTGATGGTTTAATAACTGCAGTAGGTGGAGATGAGCTTCTTGATAGTGCCACAGAAAAAACAAAAAAAATAGACCTTAAAAGAAAGAGAGCTATTCCGGGCCTGAATGACTCTCATATACACGTTATTCGTGGCGGTCTTCATTATAATATGGAATTACGATGGGAAGGTGTGCCTTCACTTGCCATTGCTCTCGAAATGCTCAAAGAACAGGCAAGGCGTACACCTGCTCCTCAGTGGGTAAGAGTAGTTGGAGGTTGGTCTGAATTTCAATTTAAAGAGAGACGGTTGCCAACTTTGGAAGAGATTAATGCTGTTTCTGAAGACACACCTGTCTTTGTGCTACATCTTTACGATAGAGCACTTGTAAATCGTGCTGGGCTGCGTGCACTGGGATACACAAAAGATACCCCAGACCCTCCAGGCTGCTTAATTGAGCGGGATAAACGAGGTAATCCAACGGGCCTTTTAATTGCAAATCCTAACGCTTCTATTCTTTATTCAAGTCTGGGTAAAGCTCCAATACTTAATTTTGACGACCAGATTAATTCAACTCGCCATTTTATGCGCGAATTAAATAGATTAGGTATTACAAGTGCCATTGACGCAGGTGGTGGTTTCCAAAATTACCCTGATGACTACAAAGTTGTTGAACATTTAGCCGAGAAAGAACAATTAACTTTGCGCATTGCTTATAATCTATTTACGCAAAATCCTAATCATGAATATGAAGACTTTGCTTCATGGGCAAAAATTGTTTCCCCCGGTCAAGGAACTGATAAGTATAAAATGAATGGTGCCGGAGAAATGTTAGTATTCTCGGCAGCTGATTTTGAAAAATTTCAAATGCCACGGCCTGAACTAGCTACGATGATGGAAGCTGACTTAAAGAAAGTAATTTCTTTATTGGTGGAAAACCGTTGGCCATTCCGTTTACATGCAACTTATGACGAGTCAATCACACGTTTCTTAAATGTATTTGAGGAAGTCAACAAAGAAATTCCTTTTAATGGTCTACGATGGTGGTTTGACCATGCAGAAACAATCTCAGATCGTAGTATGGAACGTGTTAAGGCTTTAAATGGCGGTATTGCCATCCAAGACCGCATGGCTTTTCAAGGTGAATACTTTGTTGATTTATACGGAAAGGAAGCTGCAAAGCGTACCCCTCCAATTTATCGTATGTTAGACCTAGGTATACCTGTTGGCGCTGGTAGTGATGCAACTAGGGTTTCCAGCTATAACCCTTGGGTCGCTCTTTACTGGATGGTTGCCGGAAAAACCATTGGTGGTCTTTCGATATACGATGAAAAAAATAAACTTGATAGAAAAATAGCCCTGGAATTATATTCAAAAGGAAGTGCGTGGTTCTCTGGTGATGAAGGTAAAAAGGGAACCCTTACAGTAGGTCAGTTTGCTGATATTGCTGTATTGTCTGCTGACTACTTTACTGTGCCAGAAGAAGAAATCAAAGACCTTGAATCATTACTCACCATTATGGGTGGGCAGGTTGTTTATGGAAATGATGAATTTAAAAATTTATCACCTGAATTGCCGCCAGCATCACCTGATTGGTCACCGACGGGAGTTTATGGTTATGGTGGTGCTAACCTAGCCCACACTATACTTTCTCACGATGCCCATGATCACAAGTTACATAGTTGCAGTAACCCCCTCCATCAACACACTCATACTGTAATAGGAAAAGATGGAACTAAATGGGGTATTGGTTGTACTTGTTTTGCTTTCTAAGTCAAACCCACCGGTATAATGCCGGTGGGTTTCTTTCTACAATAAGGATATGTAGATTTGAAGTAGCATTGTATATCCCTAATTGAATCTATTACTATGCGAGAAGACCGAAGAGTTGATAGATTAACTTGACTTGTTTTTTACAGCCTTCTCTCCAGGCAAAGTCTGTCCTTTTCCCTTAAGTAAAAATCAATGGGATTCCCATTTGAATCGATCACACCACACATATAAAGCCACTGCCCTTTGACTTTAATATAGGTTTCACCTCAAGACTTATAGATTTTTTCAAATTTTACACTAGAATCATTATTATTTCTATTATACTGATACTTTTTCAGGATCATTTAACTTTTGCATAAAGATACGTGCTGCAAAACTTAAAAATTTATCATCAAAGTGAATAAGATTAATATCTTGACTTGGTGTCGGATCAATAATACGAACTATACTCAAATTATCATTATTAACAAAGTCAACTAGTGAAAGAGGTATTATGGCAACGCCATGTCCATTATATACAAGGCTCAATAGAGAAATAGAAGATTTTGTTTCTATATTTGCTTCAGATAAAGATAACCCTAAACTCTCAGAATATATCTTAATAGATTCACGACAACTACATGAAACCATTATTCTACTCAGCCCTGCTAATTCTCGAAAAGAAACAAATGATTTTTCATTCAAAGGATGTTTTTTTGGAATTACAAGGACGAGCTCTTCGCTATACAAAAGGGTGCTTGTTAATGTGTCTGGAATTTGAGCACTACGTGTGATCCCTAAATCAATATTTTTGTCAACGATTTGATTTACAGCAACTTCGGATTCTATAATTTTTACTATAATGTTGGGATAATGTTGTTGAAACTTCATAATATAAGGTGTTAAATAAGTGAGGTCCTCTAATAAACCTCCTATAGTAATCACACCTCTTTTTACACCCTTTAATTCAAAAATTTCATTATAAACGTCATCAAATTGTTGCATGATAAATTTTCCTTTATCAAATAGCAGCTTACCCGCTTCTGTCATTTTGATACCTCTTCCAACTCGATGAAACAAGGGTGTATCAAGTTCACCTTCTAACACACGTATTTGTTGACTTAAAGTCGGCTGTGAAATACCTAGAACTTCCGCAGCTTTAGTAAAACTATTATTATTACAAACTTGAATAAAATACTCTAAATGACGTAATTCCATTCTTGATACCCACTCTCCGCTTTATGAAAGATTTATAATGAAAAGGACAATATGTATACGTTAACATAACAACTTTATTACCTACTACACTAATTGCAATTACATAATTTTTTTATTTTGTATTACAACAAATTTACTACTATTCATTAATTTTTCCTCCTATTTATTTAATTTATATTTAATTAGGATATTACTAAACAGAAATAACCTCTAAAAACTTACAATTTCCGTGTGTAACATCCTAACTTTTTCAACTCTTTAATTATCATTTCTTCTCCATATAGTCCAAACTATCAAATATT
The DNA here is from genome assembly GCF_002209985.1 of Bacillus sp. K2I17. NCBI lineage: Bacteria > Bacillati > Bacillota > Bacilli > Caryophanales > Bacillaceae > Bacillus > Bacillus sp. K2I17. Next base: position 17,634 of record NZ_NJGF01000047.1, on the reverse strand, counting down.
TGCCGAATCCCCTCTTTATGCTGTGGAAAAATAGTATCCATCAATTCAATACCTTCTGAAGTAATTGACGTATACGTGATACTACTACTTGCAAATAATATTTTGTCTCCAATTTTTTATAGGCTGATCGCCTTTACTGTATAGTAGCTCAAGCACTGCAAATTCAGTTGGATTAAGTCTATAACTTTTTATATCCTCTTCAATACGCTTAGTGATTGACTGTACTGCCCTTGATAATATAACAAATAACTTTAAAGATAAGCTCTCATCGTTACTCACGTTCCTAATTACCAATCCTTTACAAGTTATCTTGAATTCGAGATTTATTATATTATCGTCAAAATATTATGTCAATAATTCGTTTTAGCTTTATCAAGCCACTTATAATTTATTTCTCAACATAAGACATATAGAATTAGAAGAAAACAATTGTTACTATATAAGTATCTCAATTGCGTTATTTCTTTTAAAGAGAGCTTGTTTTCTAACGCAAGTTCTCTTTTGTCATATTCTAAATTGAATCCGGACAAATTTCAGATGATGTGTCTGCCCATTTATATAATATAGTTTTTAAACAAAGATTAGAGCCCTCCTTCGTGTAGGAGAGCTCTAATCTTTCATATAAATATTCACCATTTTTATCATTGCGGGGACATCAAAATTTTAACTTGATGGGGATATGGCACTACCCCCATTAATAAATATTACTAACCATATATCTATGGTTAATATCTATCATATTTTTTATAAACAGGATTAATTAGATTTAAAAAAAGATTTCTTTTTCTTTACTCGTAATAAATCACCTGTCCATCCTTTGACTCGCATATACAAATACATCCCCCCTGTTGTGAAAATGATAAATAAGAGAGCGATTAAATAGCTATATTTCCATTCCAGTTCAGGCATGTATTTAAAATTCATCCCCCACAATGCTCCTAAGGCCGTCAAAGGCGTACTTACAGCAGTTAATACAGTAAGAGCTTTCATAATTTCATTCCCACGATGAGAAGAAACAACTTCTTGTAAATGAATCATCGTGTCTAATTCTTCTTGGTACTCTTTAACAAGTTGTAATCCACGCTCTAATTTTACGTGTGTTTGTTTATAACAAAGGGTGTTTGTTAGGTTTTCTAACCAAGCTTCCTCCAAGCCTTGCAACACTTCTTGTATTAAGCGAAACACATGTGTGTTCATAAATAATTCATGACGAATATGATAAATTCTTTCTAAAACTGCTATGTTATTATGATGATAAAAATCCCATAACACATTTCTGAAATTGTTTTCAAAATAGTCAACCTTTCGTAAATAGTGAGATATAAATATTGATAAGATAGCACATAATCCTTCAGCGGAACTATTACATTTTTTTATACCCATAGGGAAATTATGTATTAATTTTTGGAAATCCTCTTCCTCTTTTTCCTGGACCGTTATCAGTATTCCATGAGCTACGAAATAATGAAGAAATTTTTGAATTTTGGCGTCCTTTTTATCTTGATCATATAAAAACGAACCATATACACAAGTTTGACTTGGTGATAACGTATAAACATATAATCCATTTTCACAAGGAGAACTTATTTTTTTTACAAATTGAGAGAAATAAGATGTTACATCACGAGGGATTATAGAAGAAAGTTTTTCAAGTTCACTAGTTTTCACATGATACCAATCCCATTTCGGCATTTTTATGCATTCCATATTATTCTTCCTTTCTGAATAGTTTTATGTTTCATCGAATAATATCCGTAATATGAAATTTATATGTAGGTATTCATGTCTTGGAGGAAAAGTTTTTAGATCCTCTAAATTACAAACTAAATGGCATAGGAGGTCTTCTTCTGTTACAAGGAAGACCTCCTATATATTAGTTATTTTCATTCTAAATTTTAAACTTTTCCTCTATACAAGCACTTTGTATCTTTTCTTATTTATATGTGGAAAAGAAGCCACATAATTTGGCACGTCTATTCAACGAACTCCATTTCGGTCGTTATTATAATTTGGATTCATATGCAGATTGATTGGTGATGTCATCAAATACTTGACTTCCAATCATATAGTATCCATGAAGTGCTGCCTCTTTCGAAGCGTCTACCATACGGAAAGAAGAAATTTCACCTTGCATTTTTTCAATTCGTTTTTTGTGGATGTCTACTATTCCTCCTGTCCAAATAATAGTGTCATACTGGTCTAACTTAAATTGTTCTTGTAATACACGCATAACGTCTTGGAAGTGTGTATCCAACTCTTCTTGAATCAAAGTATTAACCTGACTTGTCTGATGATTTTCTTCTCGACCTCCATATCCTTTTTCTAATATTTTTGGCATGTCGTTAATATGCAAGTCATCACTTTCCCCTGCATGATTCTGCAGGATATTCTTAATATTTTTCAAAGGCTTGCTACATCCTAGTTCCGTCTCATAATGATTTAAAATGACATTCTGTTTCATATCTGTCATTTCTAATGTACGAAATCCACCATCAATAATTAAGATACGATCTTGTTCCTGAATGATTCCCTCTTTTAAGAAATAGGCATGTAAAGCAACCGGTTGCTGAAGAATCAAAACATTTTCCACCGTAATATTAATAAATTTCCCATCAATTTGCACGGAAGTTTCTTTTTTTAATACATTTTGTAATTGCTCATGCTGACTACCAAAATAAGTAACGGGAAGCCCGGTCACAACTAAAGGTAACACGACATTTTCTTTATAATCCTTTGCAATGCAACCAAATATTTGTTGTTTAAACTGTTCGCTTTCATAATAATTTTCTATTTCTTCTTCAAATGGAGGAAGAAATGAAGCGTCAGATTGATGTGCTTCATTTCCCATGTAGTATGCAAAGTCTAAGTCTATAAAACTTACCTTTGTTAAATCTTCACTTTCAGCATGATTAGGTACAGGGGCTAGTGTGGAAGCTTCACTCTTAATCGTCACCTCAGAATCTACATCCTGTCGATATGCCCGCTTAGTAAAACCAATTCCTACATCAATTGCATACAGAGATTTCATACTTTTTTCCTCACTTTCTCTTTTTAGAATTAAATCTAAGCACTCTCTTCTTTCCCTTCTTTCATATATTTCTTTTCATTTTTCGTTTTTTCTCCGTCTATGTCCTTACTATTTTGATTTATTTCGTTATCCTTTTCATCTTTTTTCTTTTTGTTATTTTCGTTTTCTGTTAAATCTTTAATAGTAGAAATGACAACCGGTGTGGCTGTAAGCAGTTGTGGTAATGTTTGTTTTGCAACATTAGCTGCAGTTACAGAGAATTGTTTACTTGTCTCAGTTACCTTCTCTAATGTTTCCTTTATGTTTCCTTCTTGTAGTTTGTCTTTTACGCTTTTTCCTTTTGTTTGTATAGCTTTCCGATTTTCTTTTTTTAATAGGGAGACCATGACTCCGGTCGTAATCCCAATCACAGCATATTTAAATATTGTATGTTTCATTTTTCTCACCCTTCTCTACTTTTATTTTCTTCCATACTACAACCTAAAATAATTAACTTACCTATTTATCAGATGTTGCAATCTATTAGAGAGAATGATAGTTTTGCGGCTGTCTATCACTCGCCGTTGGTGTTTCAGCTGTTACTAGAAGTAAAATTCTCCCTTGATCTAATTTTTCTTCATATAAATTAGCTTCCTCCTTCGACAACCCCATTTCCTCCATTTGATTTCGGAGTTCGTCCCCTTTTTTGGAGAAAAAGTTGATAATACTTGTACCCAATCCTTGTTCTTTTACTCCAATCGTATTTGTGTTTGTATCATCCGCAATCTTTTTTGTTAGATGTGTTTCATGTGTTAAAACGTAAATGTCATCTTGGCGAATCCCTTGCAATTCTAGCTCTTTTACTTTCATAACTACTTCCTGTTCATTTTCATATTCATGAACCACCGGTTTTCTTTCATTCTTATGCATTGTATTTTTCCTCCCTTAGATTTTTTATTTTCTTATTTAGTTGTTATGTAATATGTAATACACCTATTTTAAAGATGTTAAACCTAAATTTTCAAAAAACTTCACACAATAGGTTATTAATGTTTTTGAATATCAAAGAAATGTCACGAGCACTTTGCTTTGATAACAGGGTTACAAATAACGCTTTGTTTGGAAGACAAGTCCATTATTTTATAGAAAATTTCTATTTAAAAAAGTTACAAAAGGAGTATAAGATATTTTTTTTCGTTAATTAAATCAAAGGAAAATAAAAAAACACTCTTTTTAAAAGAGTGCTAAAAAACATATAACCTAATAATGTTTCTAGTTTGATTACAGAAAGAAAGTCTTTATTAAAACATATAGTTGCTAATTTAATTGCGATCTTCCTTGCACCCAAGCAGCAATATCATTTATAACATACTCAGGAATATTAGCAGGACTATAATATTCATCCGGTTTACTTATTTCTCCATCCCCTTCTGTAAAGAAATGATTTAACTTTGGATATAGCTGATAATCAACGTTATCTCGTTCTTTTAATTGTTCTTTCCAAAGAGGAATTTCGATTTTTGATTGAACTTGATAGTCTCTTTCCCCTTGAATAATAAGAAGCGGTGTCTTTTGTTCTTTTGACATTTCTGCTGCTTTAATTTTCCGAATAGAATCCCAAAATACTGCTGATCCTAAGTAAAAATCTTTTGAAGGATTCTGACCAGAGAAATTTGGATCCTTTAATAATTCAAATTGCGATTTGTAGAATTTATATTGCTCCTGGTTCATTGCTCCAATAGAAAAAAGATACTCAAATTGATCTAAAACAACGTCTTGAATCGTACGAGCTGGCCCACCCATTACAATTGCCCCAGCAATATTTTGATTTTGGTCTTTTTCAATCATTTTCGGAAGCATCATTCCACCTTGACTATGACCAAGAATATATATTTGATTCTTATTTATTAGAGGCTCATTTTTAAGAAATTGAGTTACAAGAAGAGCATCATCTGTTGTCTCTTTATCAACTGTATAGAAGGGACTGAATTGTGTTTTCAACCCATGTTCATACGTTCGTTTATTATAGCGAAGGACAGCAATTCCCTTCGATGCAAGACCTTCAGCTAAATCGCGAAATGGTTTTAAAGCAAACGCTGTTTCATCCTGATCAGTTGCTCCTGATCCTTGAACAAGAATAACCGCTGGAAAAGGACCATTTCCTTTTGGAACCGACAATGTTCCTGGTAATGGAAATGCACCACTTCCAACTACTACTTCTTTATCAACAAATGATTCAGGCTTACTATATGATGGACGCTCAGCAACAGGACTAAACGACATGCTTAGTTGAAAATCGTCTATTTTTCCAGATGGATCTAGTTTAATTAGTAAAGGTACAGTCATTTTTTCAAAAACTAATTGAATCTCCACATTTGTATGAACAGGATTTGTCTCTTTTTGTGTAACCTCTCCAATTTCTATAAAAGAACCTGCTTGTAATTGAACTGGAAGTCCCTCCCAATAGCTCTTCAACCATTCTTCGGATATTATTTTCTGTAATGACCTTGAGGTTAAATCAAATGCAGATTTATAATCTTCACTATTCATATGGCGAATAAATGAAAGAGTAGTAGATATAATAGGATTTTCATCATCACTATTGTCTATTTTTTTTATATTTGTGTTTACTTCCTTTAATTTTGAAATAAATTGGTGGTTAAATGGATTATTATATGTATTAGGATATAAATTTGTTTTCAAAATTTCCGTATTCCGTCCCTTATACAAATTTGAAGAGCTCTTAAAATTTTCAGGTGAAATTACTTCCTCCGCATATGAGACTGAGGGAATTGCTATTGTAAAAATTGCACTGATAAGTAATAACTTATTACTTATTCTTCTTTTCTTACCCATACTTATTGATTCTCCCTTCAAAATTTAAAATTTCTAATACAATATGCCAACTATAAGGAAAATAAAAATTACCAAAGAGATTAATAATCTATTTTACAATCCCCCTCTCAAGTTAAAAATCTATCATTAACAAACTTCAATAAAAAACGCCTTCCCCCTCTTTTTTTATTGTTGGATTTTCCAATGACCTAGAAGTACAGCACGAAATTACATGTAACCGACCCATGAGATTCTCTGTTTCAAAAGAAAAAAGCACCCTACTAGATGCTTTCTTTAATTGTTCTCACTATAATTTATTTAGATAATTCTCTTATTACTGTACGATACATTTATTCTAGTTCCTAACTCTCACTTATTTCTTAATTCACTCATACCAATATAAAACCTAATAACCTACCATCAAAAAATAAAGAAAACAGGTTATTTGGCTATTCATTTCGTAAACTTAATGCTCAAATTAGTTTTTTTCACAAAGTTAAACTTTATTAAGAAAAACTTAAAGAATTTCCCTCTATATTCATAAGAACTTTTTTCTATACTCAAAAATGTAAATAGACAAAAGGAGAAACGATCATGAAGAAATTTGTAATTTGCATACTAGGAATAGGCCTCCCTATATACTTACTACCTTTCATATTACGCGGAGATTTAGACAGATTTAATCCGATTGCTGAAGAAAAAAATGTATATGCCGTTGCGAAAGGATATGGTGTTCCAGATTATCATCATAAAGGAAGAGCTATGTACTCACTAAAAGGTGTTGATGAATTAAGCAATGAAAAAGAATATAAAGTTGGAACGAACACGCTTAATGATTTTAGAAGAAAAACTTACTTAAAAATTCATGTGAAAGGAAAGTATGTCTATTCTTACGACGTTATTTCTGAAAAGGACATTCCAGAGAAAATAAGGGGACAATTGGAGATAGCAAATAAATAAAAGAGCCAATTCGTACGAGTTGGCTCTTTATTATCGCTCCTATCTACCGCTTGGAGAATTCTTTCGGTAGATTTATTACATTCATTATCATTGTTTTAACAACCATTCTTCAATTACTTTCACTGTTTCATCTCGTTGTGCTTTTGGCGCAATTAAACTCGTATTATCACCTTTTTGCTCACCATACATGCCAAAATGAGCATGATTGCCCCCTTTTATCATGTGCATAGTTGTATTTTTCGACATTAACTTTTTATTGTTCTCTATTTTTTCTACAGTTGCTAAAGCATCTACTTCTCCATAAATTGATAACATCGGAATTGATTTCGTAGAGAAGTCATCTGCAGGATAAGAACTTAAGAAAATGATCCCGTCTATCTTGTCTTCATGTTGAAAGGCGTACTTAGAAATCATAGCTCCCCCCATTGAATGCCCTGCAACATACCATTTTTGAACTTCCGGATACTTTTCAATTACACTGTCTACCTCATTTATTCCAAGTATCGCTAAATTTAATGGTAACTTAGGCATTACTACAAAGTGCCCATCTTTTGCAAGAGCTTCTCCTAAGTAACTATAAGCCTCAGCTTCTACTTTAGCTCCTTGATAAAAAACAACCCCTATTTTAGCATCTTTCTCTCCAAATACTATATTATCTTCATCTTTTTTATCATCCACTAACGACAACGCCTCTTTCGTCGGTTTATAAGTAAACTGAGACCAAGTCAAAAAAGCAATACTTCCTATAAGTAAAATACCTAGTAAAGAGTACAGCGTAATTTTTATCCATTTCTTCACAAAGATGACCTCCCTAAGATGTGTATATTCTATATTTCAGATTACCATTCATACACATAAAAACTCGAGCACTTTTATTATGCTCAAGTTTTCATTTACGTCTTTAATTTATACTATAAATTGTCCAAGATAAATATGTAGCAAATGCAGACCATAAAAAATATGGAATTAGCAACCATGTCGATACTTTAGATAATTTGGAAGAAACCGCTATGAGAAGTAACGTAGTAATAGCGACTAGTAAACAATCTACTGTTGCTAAAAATAAATTTTTTTGACTGAATTGAAAGTAGCTAAACGCTTGATTGCACATATAATTTAAAAGGAATACAAACCAAAATGTTTTTGGCTTACATCCGTATTTGTTGTAAATAATTGCAACTGATAATGCAATAAGTCCATATAATACAGCCCAAATTATTCCGATTGTCATACCAGAAGGTGTCCAAGACGGCTTTTCTAGCGCAGCGTACCAAATACGATCAACAGGAAATAAAATACTAGAAACATAAAACAAACCATATGTTAGTAAAAATACTATAATACTAGATTTTTTCATAAACATTCTCCTTTTTACTAGAAGATTATAGAAACTTTATATGATTAGTATGTCCTCGTAATGGATAAATTTCTAATATTTAAATTTCAAATACATATTGTTTAATCTATTTTATACGAACTCTTTCATACTTTTATATGCAAAAAGTGCTCTCTCACGTGCTGCCTTATGATCAACAATTGGTAAAGGATATGTATGACCAAGCTTTATATTGGCCTTTTGTAAAATATGCTCAGGTGCTTCCCAAGGTTTATGTATATATTTATTCGGCATATCTCTTAATTCTGGTACCCATCTTCTTATATACTCTCCATTTTTATCAAACTTTTCTCCTTGTGTGATGGGATTAAAAATACGAAAGTACGGTGATGCATCTGCCCCACTTCCAGCAACCCATTGCCATCCCATTGTATTATTTGCAATATCAGCATCTAGTAGTGTATCCAAAAACCATTTTGCTCCTTCTTGCCACGGAATTAACAAATGCTTTACAAGAAAAGAGGCTACAGCCATTCTTGCTCGATTATGCATAAAACTTGTTTGCCATAGTTCCCGCATTCCCGCATCAATAAACGGATAACCAGTTTCACCCTTCTGCCATACTGTTAATAACTCCTCTTCATTATTCCATGGAAAATGTTCAAAGCTCTTATTAAGAGGTTTATATACTGTAAATGGATAATGATATAGCAAATAATAAGAAAACTCTCGCCAAATCAATTGACGGATAAAACTATTCACTTGTTTTTCAAAAAGACTACATTGTCTCTCGGTACTTTTATTGATTAAGTAATGATACATCCACCTCACTGATATTTGGCCAAATGAAAGATATGGTGCCAACATCGAATGAGCATTTTCATTTGGAAAATCCCTTCCTTCACTATAAGAGGCTAATTTACTAGAGAAAAATTTCTTACATGTTTTGTATGCCCCTTCTTCTGTAGGCTCCCACATTGATTCAATATGAGATGCCCACGGTATAGTAGGCAGTAAGTGTAGTTCTGAAACAGATAAGCTTGCTGGTAAAGAGCTTCCTCCCTCTATACGCTGCACTTTACTAATAGGCTTAGGTATTACCTGCTTTTGAAATGCATTGTAAAAAGGCGTAAACACCTTATATTCAGTGTTATCCTTCTTTTTTATAATCCACGGTTCTAATAATAAATGTGAATTAAATTCCTTACAAATAATACCCTTACCTTCTAACATCATTTTCATTTTTTGATTAGATTGTAATCTATCTGGATCATAACAAATATTCCAATATACAGCCGTTATACCTAATTGTTCTATGAGAGAAAATATTTCTTCCTGTGTATTTCCTTTACGAATTATTAAAGTAGAACCCAATGCCTCAAGTTGCTTTTGGACATCTATTATAGCGTGGTGTAACCACCACTTTGACGCACTTCCTATTGAAAACGTTTCATCTTGTATATATACCGGAAGAACCTCACCAGACTGAACAGCCTCAAATAGAGCTGGGTTATCATATACACGAAAATCTTTTTGAAACATAACAATAATTTTATTTTGCATGGCTACCTCTTCTGATTCTTAAAACATAATAAAATTTATTATACAACAGCGATTTATACATAAGAATTTATTTGTCTTTAATAGTTTAAACTTTTTCAACTATTTTATTAGTAGCAATTTTAACAACCATTTCTTTTTCACCTTTTCTATCAATCATGAAACCATGAACTTTAATATCAGAAGGCACTAATGGATGATGACGAATCATATCTATACTCTTCTCAATATTTTCACTAACATTTTCTTGTCCACTTAGCCATGCATTCAGGCTACTACTTGAAAATTCAGGCATGCAATTTTTAAAGAGATAGTCTATTTCTCTGTTATTTTTTATGGAATCACATTGAATTTGTAGATTAACTATATCAGTTTCTTTATCCTCTATTCCGACAACAATAATTTCTTCAACTTTTTCTTGATAAATAGCAATAATAACAGATCTCATTATATCTCCATAAGGATGTACAATTACAGAATCATAGCTGTGTATAGTCAACACGTTTTCTTGTTGAATGTTAGTTACTTGTTGGATAATCGGCTCTATTCCGTGTTCAATGTCTGTTAATAATAATACTTTTTTATTCTTTGAATTCATATGGAGCACTCCTTCTTCATTATTGTATTTATGAAACTTTTAAACTAGTAACGATAGTTGATTATTCATTACATGATTGTTACCAGTTTTTCCATTGTCCTTCTGGATCAACACTTGCCAGTCTAACCCATCCATTTTGAACTTTTTCTTGAAATGTGAGATTGGTATTTAGCAAACGCTCTATATATTCAATAGGTGCTTGAATTACAATTAGTAAACGAAGTGGTGAATGATACGTCTCACTATCTGACTGCATAACCGATTGCCAAGGTAAGCCTGGCAGCAGGTCACTTGCATTCCCTTGCATAACACCGAGACCTGCCGTTACGGTTTGGGTTGTTTTGTTTCCACTACCATAATAATGAGGAGCTACAGTTGAAGCGTAATATTGTAAATTAATCCACTGAGCTACTGTTCCTGGTCCTGCAATGATGCTAGCTAATATATCTCCACTTCCATCCTGTTTCCAATCATAATTATGAAGGAAAGCCCTTCCTTCTAGGTCACAATCCTGAGTTAATTCTCGTTGTCCGATAATAAAAGATGCATTACGGGCTAATCCCCATTCCGGACGTATTTCACTCCAATCTTCTGCAAACCGATGTGCCTCTTTACTCGGATTTTTTATTTTCGTTTTAAAATTAGGTAATTGTGTTAAACGCTCTCTATTTGCATGTTGGCTAACATTTGGCATAACCGACTCAATACTATCAAATGCTTCTTGCGCAGTTTCCGAAAGTTCTGGGACGTAAATCCATTCCAATTCATCCACTGTTGTTTTATGTTCAGCTGCTGCAAAAATGGTGTCCTCCGGAATTTTAATGCCTTCAGCAAACAACGCCTCTCTTACTTCTGGAAGATTACATAAAGTAGCAAAAACTCTTGCATTGAATCCCCCTGCTGCTCCGCCACAAGCACCACACTCAAGCGCTGCGGCATAAGGGTTGTTCGTACTTTGACTACTATGTCCGCACATTACAACTAAAGGCGCGAATTTTTCTGTTAATCCCACCATTTTTAAAGCTTGACGCACATAGTTCACTTTTTCTTCTTTCGTAAAACCGATAGGCATCTCACCTTTTGTATCATGAACATGATTAAGTGAGAATGTCGTATCAGGTTTTTGTAACATTGTTTTGCGAAGGTTACGAATGAAACTACCTACTCTTCTTGGCACAAAACTTCTTGTCATCATTTGTAGACCAAGTAAAGGGCCACTTATCTCAGGTAGTAACATACTTGTAAGTACATTTTGTTTCATCGTTTTAAACGTATAACTTACTGAGCTGTCTATCTTCTTACGTTGTTGATAAGATTTATATTCATTTTCATCCGTGAACTCTTTTATTTGATGTTTCGGTTTTAATATAACTGGCAAAGAAGGATGACTGTCATTACTACCTAGTTCACTAGTCGCAATTGGTAACCCAAAGAAACCAGCTATTCCAAACGTTTCGAACGGACCTAATTTTTCTAGGTGGCGACGAAACGGTTCTGAACGTACATCAATACAAAATGCTAATTGAGCTAATACACGTTTTTTATCATTAGTTGCACGTTGCTTAGAAACAATCTTTTCCCTTAATTGCTCTGCATGCGTCTGTTCCCAAGCTTCTAGCCAAAGTTTCCTGCGAATATTTTCATCAAAACGATATGCAAATGCTAATAATTCGCTTTGTTCAGCTGCAGACATTTGTGACCATTCCAGGGTTGAAATATTCCCCCAATGGATCCAAGAAGCTATAAGTGGGACAATCTCAACTTTCTTCTCAACCTTTTGATTTTTTATAGGTAAATGAGGTTTGACAATGGCCAGCTCCATAGAAATTCGAACTGCTAAATATTCAATCATAAGTCCCTGTTCCTGAATTGATTGTTGGGAACGCCATCGTATCATTCCTGCCCACCCAGGCAAAGCAAGCAAGTGCCCTTCAAGGTAAGCTTGCTTGTTAGATTCAGAAATTCCTAATTCAGATAAAGCTCTTGTGAAAGCTACCTCGGCATCCTCTGGCCAATCTTTTAAAATGCTACGCTTATTTTTACTGAGCGCTGGATCAAATTTAATAAGGTGATGCCATGCACGATACAAACCTTTCTCTCGATTTGGCATCGTCCAACTTGATCCGGAGTCATCCAAATATAATTTACACCATTTAATGATATGATAATTAAGAATATCAGATAGCTTTTCACCCTTTTGATTCTCTATAAGTGAACTTACAGGTTGCATAGGAGAGTCTTTCATACTTCCTGTATTTATATAACTCATTTCTTCTGCCAGTTTATTTAATTGTGGCGATGATAATAAGCTAGAAGGTAATTTCTCTAATTTTAAAGCTGCTTGGCAAAACTGCTCCGCTTTCTTTCGCGGGATATGAAAAGATTGTGAATCAAGCCAATGAGACAAGCCACTTTGTAAAAATGATTCCTTAATCTCCCCTTTCGCCTTTGCCCAATGAATCATAGCAGCACTAGGATATATATCCACATTACGAATTTCTTTTAACCAATCTGCAACTTGTTCAAATGATTGTTTTTCAAGTCCCATCCAAGGGTGATGAGCTGCAAATGTAGCGATCGGCCAAAGTGGTGCAATCACTCGGCTAGCAGATTCAACTAACTCATTCATATTATTTTCTTGTACTTCAATGTTTGTATCTTTCTTTTTTAAAGTTTCTTTCGTTACGATTGACGGTATGCTCATCACTGATTACCTCCCTTTGATACATAATGTTTAAGATAGCTCGGATGACTTTCTACTGTCTTTTGTCTCGCCTCCCCTACTCGAACGAACCAAAGATACATTACAGCAAATATAGTAGAGGATTGATTATGAGTAACGAGAGTACTAATAACACTACCAAATAATAAGAGACATATAACAAAAATAACGGCTGAAACTGAAGGTTGAACATTTTGATACATGTCAGTATGCAACCATTTATAAAGAGAATTATGAACGGTAAAGTAAATGAGAGAAAATCCAACTAAAATAAATACGCCAACAATTCGTCCCATTCTTCCCTCTCCAAAAACAACAAGTTGTTTCCATGAAAAGTATAATGACCACCCTAAGATGAACGCACTAACTAATTCATACCCTTCTCCAGAAGTCGTAAACCAAAAAGCAATCGCTATAAATAATCCGAAAACACGTCCGACCATAATCCATAAATCAGATATCTTTTCATTAGACTGCTTCACTGCCCCAAAACGTTGTACGGAAGAACCAGCTTGTAAAAACAATGTAGCTTTAAACAAACCATGTAAAATTAAATGAATAACAGCCGCCAAATAAGCTCCTAATGCGCATTGAATAAGCATAAACCCCATTTGTGCAATAGTTGACCCCACTAGCTGACGTTTATAATCAACCTGAACTAGGCTAATTCCTGTTCCGATTAAAACAGAAATACTAGAGAAAATTAGTAAAATGATTTGTGCCATATCATCATGAAAAAGAGGTAAAAATCTAGTTAACATGATACCGCCAGCATTTACTAACCCCGCATGCATAACAGCAGAAACAGGAGTTGGAGCAACAGCTGACTCAATTAACCATCTTTGAAAAGGCCATTGTGCTGCTGGAATCATCACAGCTACTATAATTAATAAGTTAATTCCTGTTTTCTCCAACGTTCCAAATTGAGCTACATTTTCATTCGTTAAAACTAATGTTAACTGCCACTGTCCAGTAACTTGAAAAAGCCAAATGATAGCTGCTAGCAAAGCAATCCAGCTTATTGTAAATAAATAACTAGAAATTTTTGTTGCTTCACTAACCACTTTCCACCCTTTATTTAGCCCTATGAGTAGAACCAATCCTATAAGAGTTGCTCCCCAACAAATAATCATGAAACGAAGATCATTACTTAACCATGCAACCGAAGATACACCTGTAGTAAATGTAAAAAGTGCAAAGTATTTTCGATATGAGCGATCTCCCAGTAAGTAACGTATAGAAAAACGCTGAATGATTAAACCAATTGTAAGAACAAAGAAAGCCATGAACCAAGCTAAAGTATCTAAATGCCAAGGCCCTACAACTCTATCTCCATTGTGATTAACAAGTGCGAGTAAAGAAACCAATGAAGGCAATGTAGCGATACCAATATGGATATGAACAAAACGTAAAGGCATCCTTGCATGTAAAAACAATAATCCACTTAGCCAAGAAGCGCTAAGCGCCATAAAAAATAATGTTAACAGTGTTGATGAACTCAGCGAAATTAACATGTACAATACTCCCTTCCAAACGAAAATAACCTATAAAAATTCCTTTTAAGTAAGATAGTTTTTTAATTTCAAGTTTCATTCACTCTTTTCAGTACATCGTTTTTTCCCATAAAAAAAACCGACAACTTCCATAATTCAATGATTTTATATCATCATTGAATTATGGAGATTGTCGGTTTCACTTCAACTAACTTCAATAAAGTTTTTTGAAGAGCTCCCATTTTATAGAGGATAATGTATGTATTACTCCTATTAAAAAGAAAAGTATATTTCTGATCTCCTAGATTATGCAATCAATATATCAATTTATGTTATGTGCTATCTTTCAATTAAGAAACTTTTTCATTTAGTCAATATTACATATTAAAAAAATGCTAAAGGCTTAATTATAGCAAACTGTTAAAATGAGCATCTATCAATTTTTTAAAACACTTATAAGATAAACCATATTAAGCAGTTTGTCAATTTCTTTATCCGTTTTTTAAGAGTTATTTGAATTACGATTTATTATACCTAAATAACTTCAAGTTTTTTAATTATTAGCATGTTAATAAAGTTAAATAAAGTGCAAAACTTGTAGGTTTCTTAATCCTTCCACTAACCTTAAGTTTTATTTTCAAAATTTTCCCTCAAGATTATGAAGCAATTTAAAAATCATTACTCGTTCGCCTGTACGGGAGCTTATATCCGTATGAAAGCTTTTCACTTTCTCTCCAGTTAATTCTAGTATAATCTCTTTCAAATCATCAATTCCAGATTCAACTAGCTCCGAACGGTTTTTCTTTATCGTTAGCATGCCGTCTTTTGTTTCGCAAACAGTATATTCAGCCGGGGTTAAAATACCTTGTAAATTTACGATAATCATATCCCGTAATATATCTGTCTTAACGGATATAGAACCGCGTCCTAAGTAGTCCTTTTCCCAATGAGTAATTGCTTTGCTTATCTCTGATTCAATAGAGCCTTTTGAGCTTTTCATCTATGTATCCTCCTTCAATAAAATAAATTTACAATAACAATATAATAATCTGGATTGATTTTATTTTCAATTATTGAGAAGAATTTATTGGGATTGTTGTAAGGTATCCTTTCATATCATAGTGATTTTTTATATTACAATATAGATTTTTTCATCATTCCCAACAAGATACTCTTACTATAAAGGCTCTGTTGCATAGTTTTCTAAAAAGGTCATTGTGGGGGGAGTTGTATTTTCTTAGCTTGATAGCGATGGGACAGGACCCCTGTACGTTAAGAGATTAGGTTGTATATTTGAGGAGATGTACGAGACAGGTGTGAATTTAGGGTAATCTAATATTTTCCATTCAAATATGATAGAATAGAAGTATATCCAAAACGGAGGAATAACAAATGAACTCAAACACAAAACAGTTTATTTATGATATCCAGCAACGAAAGAACAATTATATAGAAAATGCTTTAATAGCAATACAACACCCTAAAAAAGAGCAATCTGAACAGGTCATTCAAAATATAGTAGAGAAGATGGATATGATGATTAGTCTAGTTACTACGTACATGAGGATTGAATCTGGATCTACAAAAGAATTAAAAGAACTTCAGAAAGAAATTATCCATGCTCAAGCATATATCCAAAAACGAAAATTTGAAGAAACACAGAGATAAAACCCTGTGTTTTTATTTGATGCTCTATGACACTAATTTGATTATTGTTTTGGCATAACCCATACAATTTGTTGAATGCGTACAATATATGGCACTGTATCTTCAATGAGCAAATGATCGGGTTTCACATCCTTTAATTTACCTCTTATATTTCCTCTTACAGTTTCAATAACCACATGTTTACCAATTACTGATTGTAATGTCTGATATACATAGGGATTAGGCACACTTACCATATTTTGTTTACTAAAGTCATTTCCCTCCAAATAACTCATTCTATAAGACTCCTTTCTAACTCGCATTCTTTCTCCTAATATATGATGTAAATCTTATAAATATGCTAGAAGGATAATTCATTATATGAACGGAAATAACATTTTAATAAGATACGGTTTCTATTTCTACATTGCTAAAAAATTATTTATATAAAGTTACTTTTACTAGTTAATAGGTGATGATATAGGGATATTTTGAATGTACATCTAGGTTGTTCCTTTCAGGATATGTATCATTTTAAATACGCCCTTTATTAGAATAGTACTCATACTTTTTTTGAGATTCTTTCGTAATACGTGCGTTAAGTAAAATTGCTAACAATAAAAATACTCCATATTTTCCCCCTGTAGCTCCTATGATAATCACACTACTACAAACAAGTACAATTAATAGGATAAACGAAACTAAATAAATACGATCATAATTCTTTGACATCTTCTCGTATTTTATGCGTTCTTTCCTTGCATCCATCTAAATTCCTCCTTTAAATAATCCATTTCACTCTCAAATAAATCTAGCCCTTAAAAAGGAAACAATCTATCGTTTTAAATAATTAGTTTGTTTTTTATCAACTAATTTATATAACGTAAAAAGAAATCCTACCAATATTAAGCTCTCCACCATGATAATCCCGACCCTCTCCTTCCTTTTAATCCCAACAAATCAGATAAAAGTTATGTATATCCCATATTAACTGCAACAAGCAAAAAGGATCCCCCTTCTCTTAAAGGCCGATCCTTTTCTCCTTGTATGCAACTATTTTTACCTATTCTTGATTAATTAGAATAATAGCTGGTCCATCTACACGAATTCCACCAACTTCGATTTTTTCATAAGACTCAACTGTAATAGAGATGATCCCTTCTCGCTTCTTTAATTCATTACTTAATTCTTTTGTTAACATTTTTTTCATGTGTGTACTCCTTCTTACTGCTTAATTTACTATTGGTATGTAAATAAAATTTAAATTGGTTTCCTGGTCTGGAAACCAATTTTTTGTAGTTGACCATATGGTGTTACCAGTTCGTTTATCAATTTTACGTAAAGAAGATAAACAATTACTATTCACCGTCTCAGTAGATATAAGGACTCTTACAGATAGTGGTGAGATTGATTGTTTTTTCTTCTAGAAATAATGACTTAGATAGTATATTACCTAAAACAATGAAAGCCCTACCT